>JAJNBO010000041.1 GCA_021156245.1 Ramlibacter sp.
TCCTCGGCCCATTGCTGCACCGTCGCGTCCAGTTGCTCGTGCGGCACGCAGATGTTGGCCAGGCCCATCGCCACCGCCTGCTCACCGGAGTAGCGGCGGCACAGGTACCACATCTCGCGCGCCTTCTTCTCGCCCACGACGCGCGCCAGGAAGGCGGTGCCGTAACCGGGATCGACGGAACCCATCTTCGGGCCCACCTGGCCGAAGATGGCCTTCTCCGAGCAGATGGTCAGGTCGCAGATCGTGCACAGCACGTTGCCGCCGCCGATGGCGAAACCCTGCACGCGGGCAATGACTGGCTTGGGCACGTCGCGGATCGCGGTGTGCAGCTCCTCCATCGGCAGGCCGATGGTGCCGCGCCCGTCGTAGTTGCCGTCGTGCGCGGACTGGTCGCCGCCCGTGCAGAAGGCGCGGTCACCGGCGCCGGCCAGAACGATGCAGCCGACCTGGCGGTCGTACCCCGCCTTGTGCAGTGCGCGGATCAGTTCGTCGCAGGTGGTGCCGCGGAAGGCGTTCATCTTCTCCGGCCGGTTGATGGTGATCCACGCGACGCCGTTGCGGATCTCGTAGAGGATGTCCTGGAAGTCCATGCTGAAGGTTCCTGTGATGGGAGAAGCGGTCAGCCCGCCATGGTCAAGCCGCCGGAGACGCTGAGCACCTGGCCGGTGACGTACGCCGCGTCGTCGCTCGCGAAGAAGGCGATGGCGCCGGGCAGGTCTTCGGGCTGGCCGATGCGCCCGAGCGGGATGGAGCGCCGAAACGCCTCTTCCAGCTTTTCGGGATTGCCGGCGCCCTTCTTGTAGTCGGCGAACAGTGCCGTGTCCGTCGGCCCCGGGCACACGACGTTGACGGTGATGTTGTGGCGCGCGTGCTCGCGCGCGAGCGTCTTGGACAGCGCGACCAGCCCCCCCTTGCACGCGGCATACACCGCTTCGCCCGAGGAGCCCACGCGCGCTGCGTCGGAGGCGATGTTCACGATGCGGCCGGCCTTGCGTTCCACCATTCCCGGCAGCACGGCGTGGTGCATGTGCAGGGCGCCGGTGAGGTTGACGGCGATGAGCCGCTCCCATTGCTCCGGCACCGTCTTCGTGAACGGCAGGAAGACGTCCCAGCCCGCGTTGTTCACCAGCACGTCGATGCCGCCCAACCGCGAGGTGACCTGGGAGACCGCGGCGTCCACGCTGGCGCGATCGGTGATGTCGCATTGCAGGGCGTGGGCCTGCCCGCCCGAAGCGACAATGCGCTCCGCCACGCGCTGCGCGGATTGCAGGTCGCGGTCGAACACCGCCACCTGCGCGCCTTCGCTGGCCAGGCGGGCGCACGTCGCCCCGCCGATGCCGCCGCCGCCACCCGTCACCACCGCCACCCTGCCCGCGAACCTGCCCATCGCCGTCTCCTGGTCAATGCTCGACATATGTCAACATATGGACATATATTAGGCGCGGTGCCGGACCTGTGCAAGCCGGGCAAGCAGCAAAGCCTCCAGTGATTCCCCTATGAATACTTCGACAGAAACGCGCGCCGATCTGGCCAACCGGCTGTTTTTCCGGCTGTACCAGTGCGCCAACATGTTGCACAAAACCGGCTCTCGCGCCATCGAGGAGCACGGCTTGACCACCCAGCAGTGGGCGGTGCTCGGCGCCCTCTCGCGGCCCCAGGCCGCGGGCGGCATGAAGTTGGGCGACCTGGCGCGCTACCTCATGGTCAGCCGCCAGAACCTCGCCGGCGTCGTCGGCCGGCTGGAGCGCGACGGCCGGGTGGAAAGCGCGGCGGACCCGCAGGACGGCCGCTCACGGCTCGTGCGAATGACATCGTCCGGCCGCCAGGTGTGGCAGCGCCACGCCCTGCCCAAGATCCACGGCTACTATGAGCAGGCCCTGGAAGGCTTCTCCGTCAACGACATGGTCCACACCGTGCACTACCTGCTGAAGATGCTGGAGAACATGGAGAAGATCGATGCGGCGGACGGAGAGGATGAATGACCGTCGTCCCCGCGGAGGCGGGGGACCCAGGGCGCCCAAGACCTGCGGCGCGCGGCAGGCTTCAATGCGGGAGCCCTGGGTTCCCGCCTGCGCGGGAATGACGTTTATTTGCCCGTCTTCGCGAACTCCGCCGACTGCTCCTTCACCACCTGGTCCACCACGTCGGTATAGGCGGCGATCCAGTTGGATTGGGGCACCCACTTGCTGCCGTCCCACATGTCGATGCGGGTCTTGCCGCCGCCGCCGTGGTCCTTGGCGGTCACGCTCACGGGTGCGATGAAGCCGTTGGCGTCGAAGTTGCGCAGGCTCTCCAGGCCGGTCTTGATCTTCGCGGGCGTCAGCGGCCAGCCGCCGCTCTTGATCGCGTTGCGCAGCCCCTCGAACACCACCGAGTACATCGCCAGGCCGGTGTTGTAGTAGATGTCGTCCATGTTCTTCGGATCGCCGTTGCCCTTGCCGGCGCCGTAGACCTCCTTCTGGATCTGCTGCATCAGCGGGTGGTCGCGGCCGCCCACCACGTTGGTGCCGCGCTTCATGCCCTTGGCCTCGTCCGCGCCGATGTTGCGGATGTCGACCTCGTTGAACCAGTTCACCGAAATCAGCTTGTCCATCGCGATGCCGTTGCGCTTCATCTCCTTGGCGGCCACCACGTGCATGGCCGACAGGTTCCACGTGATCACGTGGTCCGGGTCGAAGCGGCGGATCTGCGTCCACACCGCGGCCTGGTCACGTCCGGGCATCGGGTTCGGGAACAGGCCGAGATCGAAGCCCTCCTTTGCTGCCAGCGTCTTCAGCACCGGGATGGGCTCCTGGCCGAAGGCGTAGTCGGGGTAGATGAAGGCGATCTTCTTGCCCTTCAGGTTGCCCTTGTTCACGTCCTTGATGTACTGGATGTTGTTCGCCATCTGGCCCCAGTACGTCGGGCCGACCGGGAACACCCACTTGAACACGTCGCCGTCCACCGCGTCGCCCCGGCCCACGAAGGACTGGAGCATCGGGATGCCGTCGGCCATGTGCCGCGGCAGCACGGCGCGCGAGACCGGCGTGGACAGGTAGTCGAACAGCATCACGCCCTCGCGCTTGAGCTTCTCGTAGCACTCGATGCCGCGCTGCGGCTCGTTGCCGTGGTCCTGCGCGATGATCTCGACCTGCCGTCCTTCGATGCCGCCCTTGGAATTGACGAGGGTGGCGTAGTCCTTGGCCGCCTGCACGATCTGCGGCGTGACGAAGGTGTAGGCCTTGCTGAGGTCGTAGCAGAGACCCAGCTTGATGGTGTTGCCCGCCTGCGCCTGCGCGCCCGTGGCTCCCGCCAGCAGGGCCAGGCCCGCGAGCACGGAAAGCGATCTTCTCTTCATGGCATGTCTCCTGCGTACGGTTCTGGAGGGTCCGGGGGCGCCAAGTACGCGCGCTGCCCCCGGCCGGGGAAACTCAGCTCAGCCAGCGCTTGCGCCGGCTGTAATGCTTGATCTCGTGGAAGTTCTTGCCTTCGCTGCCGCCGAGGTAGAACTCCTGGATGTCCGGGTTCTGCTTCATGGCCGCGGCCGTGTCGTGCATCACGATCCTTCCGTTCTCCATCAGGTAGCCGTGCGAAACCACCTCCAGCGCGGCCAGCGCGTTCTGCTCCACCAGCAGCACCGACAGGCCTTCCTGCCTGTTGATCTTCTGCACGATGTCGAAGATTTCGGCGACGAGGAAGGGGGCCAACCCGAGGCTGGGCTCGTCGAGCATCAGCAGCTTGGGGCTGGTCATCAGCGCCCGGCCGATGGCCAGCATCTGCTGCTCGCCGCCGGAGAGGAAACCGGACTGCGCGCCGCGCCGCTCGTGCAGCCGCGGGAAGTAGGCGTAGACCATGTCCTTCTTGCGCTGCACCTCGGCCCGGTTGCCGCCCGCCACGGCCGATGCCGCCACCAGGTTCTCGTCCGGCGTCAGGTGCTCGAAGACGCGCCGGCCCTCCAGCACCTGCACGATCCCCAGCTGCACGCGCTGCTGCGGCAGCATGGCGTCGATGTCACGCCCCTGGAACCGCAGCTCGCCCCGCGTGACCTGGCCGCGTTCCGGCCGCAGCAGGCCGCTGATGGCCTTGAGGGTCGTGCTCTTGCCGGCGCCGTTGGCCCCGAGCAGCGCCACCATGCCGCCCCTGGGCACGGAGATGGACACGCCCTTGATCGCCAGCGCGACGTGGTCGTAGATCACCTCGATGTTGTTGAGGCTGAGGATGGGGTCTTCCGCGGCGGCCATGGCGGCTCCTATTTGCGGACGTAGCCGAAGGGCCACACCAGCAGGTAGTTGCGGACGTTGCCGTACAGCTTGCCCAGCCCCATGGGCTCGACGAGCAGCACCAGGATGATGGTGGCGCCGTAGACCATGTGCGGGATGTGCGCGAGCGTCTCGGTGCCCAGGTCCAGGCCGAACATGCGGGAGATCCAGGCGACCAGCGTGTTCATCTGCCCGGGCAGCAGCAGGATGAAGGCCGTTCCGAAGAAGCTGCCGATGATGCTGCCCAGCCCGCCCACGATCACCATCGCCAACAGCTCGACCGATACATTGACCGCGAACTGCTCCGCGGTGACCGCCCGGTAGAAGCCGAAGATCAGCATGGCGCCACTGACGCCGCCGATGAAGGCGGAGGTGGCGAAGGCCACGAGCTTGTAGCGGAAGGCCTGCACGCCGATCACGGCTGCCGCGTAGTCCTTCTCGCGCACGGCGACCAGGGCCCGCCCGAGCGCCGTGCGGCGCAGGTTCAGCATGAACACGGTCACGAGGATGGTCCATCCGAGCACCACGTAGTACGTGCCGGCCTCCGACGTCACGGCCTGTCCGAGCAGCTTCATCGGCGGCGCCTGCAGCGTGGCGGAGACGCCGCCGCTGATGGCGGGCACGTGCGAGATCACCCAGTCGACAACGAACTGCATCGCCAGCGTGGACAGCGCGAGGTACAGGCCCTTGACGCGCAGCGCAGCGAACGCGAAGACCACTCCGATCGCGCTGGCCACCAGCCCGCCCAGCACCACCGCGATCTCCCACGGCACGCCGTTGCGCGCGGCGTGCACCGAGGCATACGCGCCGATGCCCATGATCGCCGCGTAGCCGAAGTGGAACTGCCCGGCCCAGCCCAGCACGAGGTTGAGGCCGAGGACGGCCGACGTCCAGATCAACCACGGCCGCACATAGCTGGTGAGCGTGAGCGAACTGAGGACGAAGGGCGCGACCAGCGCGAACGCCAGCAACACCAGCATCGCGCGCCGCTCGAACGGGATGGGGAACAGCCCGCGGTCGCCCGCGTACGTGGTGTGGAAGATGCCAGCGCGCCGGTAGAACATCGTGTCGTCCCTAGATGCGTTCGATGTCGTGGCGGCCGAACAGGCCGTGCGGACGGACCATGATGGTGAGGATCAGCACCGCGGCCACCACCAGCTCGCGCGTGCCGCCACCCAGCAGCGGGTCGAGATAGCCGGAGGCCACGTTCTCCAGGATGCCGAGCAGCAGACCGGCCAGCACCGCGCCGCCCAGGCTGTCCAGGCCACCCAGCACCCCCACCGTGATGCCCTTGAGCAGCAGCAGCGACAGCGACTGGTCCACCGTCTGCACGGATCCCCACAGCACGCCGGCGGTGGTCGCCACGACTGCGGACAAGGCCCACGACAGCGCGACGCCGCGTTCCACGGAGATGCCGACTGCCCACGACGCGATGTAGTCGTCGGCGATGGCGCGCAGCACGACGCCGCGGCGGGTGTGGAAGAACAGCACGAAGACGACGAACAGCACCAGCGTGACCAGCGCCCCGATCGCATAGGCCCGGTTGATGAGCAACTTGCCCACGAACAGCGGCGCGTCGGAGATGCCCAGGGGCATCGGCCGGCCGCTGCCGCCCCAGATCGTGAGGCTGGTGGCGCGCAGGAAGATGTCGATGCCCAGCGTCATCATGAGGATCATCACGACGGGGCGGCCCGCGAGCCGCCGCAGCGCGACGCGCTCGATGCCGACGCCCAGGAAGAACATGACGACCATGGCCAGCGGGATGGCGACCCACACCGAGATCTTCATGGCGACGAAGGCCAGCACCACGTAGGCGCCGATCATCACCAGCGCACCCTGCGCCAGGTTGGGCACCGAGGAGGACTTGTAGATCAGCACGATGCCCATGGCGACCAGCGCGTACATCAGTCCGCCCAGTCCGCCGTTGACGGCGAGCTCCAGGAAGTACATCACGTCCATCGGATCAGACCTCCTTCACCGTGAGCTCGCGCTCGGTAGTCCCGGTCTCGCCGGTTTCGTAGACGACCTGCGCCCGCATGCTCACCGTCCTGCGGCCACCGTAGATGGCCTCGATGATCGGTGCGTAGCGTTCCTCGACCACGTTGCGCCGCAGCTTGCGCGTGCGGGTGATCTCGCCGTCGTCGGCGTCGAACTCCTTGTGCAGGCTCACGATGTGCCGCAGCTTCAAGGGCTCGGGCAGCGTCTGGTTCACGTGGCGCACGGCCTCGGCCAGCAGGTCGACCACCTGCGGCTTCTGCGACAGGTCGGCATACGAGATGTACGAGATGCCCCGCAGCTCCGCCCAGTGGCCCACCGTCTCCTTGTCGATGCAGACGATGGCCGCGAGCGTGTCGCGGCCCTTGCCGAGCACCGCGACGTCCTTGACGAAGGGACTGAACTTCAGGCGGTTCTCGATGTAGTTGGGGATGTAGCGCTCGCCCTTGGCCGTATGCACCACCTCGGAGACGCGGCCCAGCACCACCAGCTGGCCGTCCTCTTCCAGGTAGCCGGCATCGCCTGTGTGCAGCCAGCCGTCCTCCAGCGACTCGCGTGTCGCGGCCTCGTTGCCGTAGTAGCCGCGGAAGACGCTGCCCGAGCGCAGCAGGATCTCGCCGGTGTCGGCGATCCGCACCTCCACGCCTGGCAGCGGGCGACCCACCGTGTGCAGCCGCACCTCGTCGGGCGCCTGGATCGCATTGAAGGCGCTGCTCTCGGTCTGCCCGTACAGCTGGCGCAGGCGCACGCCCAGCGCGCGGTAGAACACGAAGGTGTCCTCGCCGATGGCCTCGCCGCCGGTGAAGGCGGTGCGCAGCCGCGACAGCCCGAGCTGGTCGCGGATGGGGCCCATCACCAGCGCGTCGCCGATCGGCCGCAACAGCTTTTGTGCGGTGGTGGGCTCCTGCCCGGCCAGCTTGCGCCGCTCCGCCGCCATCGCCGACTGCATGAACAGGTCGTACAGCGCCTTCTTGATGCGCGTGGAGTCCTCCATCCGCACCTGCACCGTCGTCAGCATGTTGTCCCAGCTGCGCGGCGCCGCCAGGTAGAAGCTGGGCGCGATCTCGCGCAGGTTGTGCAGCACCGTCTCGGCGCCTTCGGGGATGTTGATCGTGAAGCGCAGCGCGACGCCCGCGCCCATGGTCATGGCGAAGTCGCCGACCCAGGCGATCGGCAGGTAGGCGAGCACCGATTCACCGAACGTGAACGCGCCCGCCTTGCTGGCGTTGCTCACGCCGGAGAGGATGTTGAAGTGGCTGAGGACCAGGCCCTTGGGCTTGCCGGTGGTGCCAGAGGAGTGGATGAAGACGGCGGGGCCGTCGGGCGTGGCCTCCTGCGTGAGCCGGTCGCGCAGCTCGGGCGACTGCGCGAGCGCGTCGGAACCGAGCTTCTCCATCGCGGTCCACGCGTGAAGGCCGGGCGCCGTGTAGCGCGCCAGGCCGCGCGGGTTGTCGTAGACGATGTGTTCCAGCCCGGCGCCGCGATCCCGCAGGTCGAGCGCCTTGTCCACCTGCTCCTGGTCTTCGGCCAGCACGTAGCGCACGGGCAACTGGCTCACCACGTGCAGGATCTCGTCGGGCGTCGCGTCCGGATAGACCGGCATCGGGTAGGCGCCCAGGGCGGCTGCGGCGAGCATTCCCATGTACAGCCGCGGACGGTTGTCGCCGAGGATCAGCACGCCTTGCTGCGGGGCCAGGCCACTCGCCCGCAGGCCGGCGGCCATGCGCAGGACCGTCTCGTACGCTTGGGACCAGGTGATCTGCTGCCAGATACCGCGGTCCTTCTCGCGGAACGCCACGCCTTGCGGGAACGCCTTCGCATTCGCGGCGAGCAGCCGGGTCAGCGTCGTGCGCGGGTCCAGGTCCCACGTGGGGGTGTCATGCGGGGGCAGCATGGGCGCCTCCCAGGTAAGCCTTCACCACGCGCGGATCGGCGATGACGTCGCGCGGGATGCCGGTGCCTATCACCTCGCCGTAGCTCAGCACCAGCATGCGGTCGCAGATGCCGGTGATGATGTCCATGTGGTGCTCGATGATCAGCACCGTCACGTCGCGCTCGTCCCGGGCATCCAGGATGAAGCGCGCCATGTATTCCTTCTCCTCCTGGTTCATGCCGGCCATCGGCTCGTCCAGGATCAGGAAGCTGGGCTCGGCCACCAGGGCGCGCGCGAGCTCGACCCGCTTCTTCAATCCCAACGGGATCGCATCGACCAGTTCGTCGCGCACGCCCTCGAGCTGCATGAAGTCGATCACCTCTTCCACCACCTCGCGGTTGCGGGTTTCCTCCGGCCGCGCGAGCCACGAGTAGAACAAGGTGCGCCAGACGCTGGGGCGCATGTGCACGTGCCGCCCGAGCAGGATGTTGTCCAGCACGGTCATTCCGTTGAACAGCGCCAGGTTCTGGAAGGTGCGCGCCACGCCGCGGCGAGCCACCTTGTGCGGCGCCATGCCGGTGATGTCTTCCCCGTTGAGCAGGATGCGGCCCTTCTGCGGCGGGAAGAAGCCGGTGACGGCGTTCGTCATCGTCGTCTTGCCGCTGCCGTTGGGGCCGACCAGGCCAAAGATCTCGCCCTTGGCGATCTGCAGGTTCACGCCGGTCACGGCCACCAGCCCGCCGAAGCGGCGCTCGATGTCGCGGCACTCCAGGACGGCGGTCATCGCGCAGGCCCCCGGCGATCACCGGTCGGCGGGAAAAGCGGCGGGTGATATGACAACATGCGGCCCAACTGTAGGAGGCCGGATGGGCACCCGCAAGGGCGTGCAAACCCTCAGGACGCGGCGGGAAAGCCGCGCAGATAGGCAACTGCCTGCCTAATTGGCGGCACAGCGCAGGGCGTCGGAGGGCGGCCCCAGTGTGCGCGACCGCGGCCGCTTCGTCCAGCGGGTTTCCGGTCAGCGGCGGCCTGACCGGGACCAGGAGGCGCAGGTCAGGTCGTCCCCACCGGTGTCACGGGGGAGGCGACCGCGCCGGGCAGGCGCAGCGGCGGCGCCGTCAGCAGGAAGCGCGAGCGGCCGTCCTTGCGCAGGTGGCGCGCCAGCGGCGTCAGCCACCACAGCTCGCCGAGGTGCACGCCCAGCTTGAAGAGGCAATGCTCGTGCAGCGGCAGCGCCGCGCAACAGCCGCCGCGGTGACGCGCCGGGTACGCTTCGACGGCGTAGTTGTCGGCCGCGATGGCGGCGATGCCGGTCTCGGTGATCCATTGCAGCAGGCGCTCGTCGCGCCCGTCCAGCACGGTGCCGGTGCGCTCGAGTGCCTCGTGCGTGGGCCGCTTGCCCATGCCGAGCACCGCCTGCGCGAAGCCGGTGTGGAAACAGACGATGTCGCCGGGTTCCACCACCACGCCGTCCATGCCGAGCACCTGCTCGAGCTGCTCGTAGCCGATGACGGTGCGCGCGTCGCCGAAGTGCGCATGCAGGTCGATCAAGACCGCGCGGCCCTGCACCGCTTTCTCCGCCATGTTCTGGATGCCGAGCGCGTGCGCGCTGGAGGTGCTGCGAAGGTCGCTCCCCGAGGCGCCGGCATCGGCCGCGTCCGCGGGACCCTGCACCTCGCGCTGCGCGCGGTACCCGTTGTAGTAGACCGCCTCCGGCAAGCCGTCGCCGTCCGCGTCGAACAGCGAGCCTACGTGGGCCAGCCCGTCCCACTGCGTGGAGTATTGCAGGTGGAGGATGGCGAGATCGTCGCTGATGACGTCCGTGCGGTCTTCGACCAGCTCCGCGAGGCGGAAGTTGAAGTTGACGCGGCCTTGCCGCAGGGTGGGCCGCAGCACGGGCGGGTGGCGCGACGGGTGCAGGACGTTGCCGCCGGGATAGTCCAGCGGCAGGCTCAGGCAGAAGGAGCGGCCGTCGCGCACCTCCGCGACGCCCTGCCGCACCTTCTCCGGCGTCAGCAGGTTCAGGCGACCGCAGGCCGATGGGTCCAGCGCGGTGAAGTGGGTGGCATGACCTCTCCTGTCGCGCTCATGGCGCGCGTTTGCGGACCCGCGGACGCGGGCCGGGTTCGGGAGCCGACTGCAGGCCCCCCAGCCGCATGGCCAGGCCCTGGTACACCCGGATCAGCTTTTCCTTGGCCCAGTCGGCCGCCTCCCGGTACCACGCGCTGATGCCCTGGCGGATCGAACCCTCCGCCATGGTGCCGCGCACCCGCAACGCGAATATAACGGGCGTCAGGACCAGACCCGGTGCACCGCCCCCAGCAGCGCGATCACCAGCGGGTCGCTGGCCCGTTCAGCCGCATGGCTGAAATAGAGTTGCGCGTCGACGCGGGCATGGCCCCACACCACCCATTCGCCGCGCGCCACGCCGGGGACGGCGACCTCCTCGCGCAGCAGCGCGCAGGCGCTGCCCGCGCGCACGAAGGATTCGAGCGCGCTGGTGTCGCCGCTGCGCAGCACCACGTTGGGCGCCAGGCCCTGCCGCTCGAACAGGCCGCGCAGCATCTGGTGCACGTGCGACTCGACCGGCCCGTCCACCCAGGGCAAGCCGCTCAGCACGCGCCAGCCGCCGCGCTGCATTTCCGCGGCGAACCGCACGGGGAAGGCGACCCGGTAGCACACCGATCGCAGCGCGGTCCATTGCAGGTCGCGCGGAGGGTTCACGCCCACCGTGAAGGCCCCGCTCAGTGCGCCGCCACGCACCTGGTCCAGCAAGTGCCCGACGGCCTGGCTGCGCGTGTGCAGCTCCACCAGCGGCAGGTCACGCTGCACGGCCACGACCAGCGCGCCGGTGCGCAGGAACTCCGGTGTCTCGCCGGGCAATCCGATCTCGATGCGGCCGCTCAGCTCGCCCTGCATGCCGTGCGCCAGGCCCTTGAGTTCCGCAGCCGCCGCCAGCACCGCTTCCGCCTGCTGCAGCAGGCGCTCGCCGGTGCGCGTCAGCGCCATCCGGCCGCCGCTGCGGTCGAACAGCGCCACGCCGAGACTCGCTTCGAAGGCCTTGAGCTGCGCCGTGACGGCCGGCTGCGTGACGCACAGGACGTCGGCCGCCTTGGTCACGTTGCCGACGCGCGCCACCGTGACGAAGGCGCGGACCTGGTGCAGTTCCATGGGCCCCGGTCAGTGCGCCAGCAGGCGGACCTGGGACGGCTCCAGCCCCAGGCTGACCGCGGCGCCCACCGGGAACTTCGACAGGCCGGCGTGATGCGGGTGGTCGACGGCGAGCGAATGCTCGCCGACGCGGATGCGGTAACGCGTGCACTCGCCCAGGAACTCGCTGGATTCGATCGCGCCCGGCATCCAGACATAGCGCGCATCGCCGGTGGCGTCGGCCACGTCCACCCTCAGCGTGTGCGGCCGGAAACTCACCAGCAACTCGTCCTGGCTGGGCGCGTCCACCGTGCGCGGAAAGTCGAGATCGCCCACGCCGGGGATGTCGAGCGTGAGGTTCTCCCCGCTGCGCGAGCGCACGCGCGCCGGCAGCAGGTTCATGGTGCCGACGAAGCCCGCAACGAAGGCGTTGACCGGGTAGTCGTACAGCGTGGCCGGCGCGCCCACCTGCTGCACCACGCCCTTGTCCAGCACCGCCATGCGGTCCGCGGTGGTCATGGCCTCTTCCTGGTCGTGCGTGACAAAGATGGTGGTGAGGCCCAGGCGCCGCTGCATGGACAGGAGCTCCTGGCGCATCTGCACGCGCAATGTCTTGTCCAGGTTGGACAGCGGCTCGTCGAGCAGCAGCACCTGCGGCTCGATGACGATGGTGCGGGCCAGCGCCACCCGTTGCTGCTGGCCGCCGGACAGCTGGCTCGGGCGACGCTGCGCATACGCGGACAAGCCCACCAGCTCCAGCGCCGCGCCGACGCGCGCGCGCAGCTGCGCCTTGTCCACTCGCCGCTCCACCAGGCCGAACGCCACGTTGTCCCACACGGTCATGTGGGGCCAGAGCGCGTAGCTCTGGAACACCATGCCGACGTTGCGCTCCCACGGCGCCTTGCCGCTCACGTCGGCGCCGTCGATCAGCACCTCGCCGTGCTGGTGCCGGTTGAAGCCGGCGATCAGCCGCAGCAACGTGCTCTTGCCCGAGCCCGAGGGCCCCAGCAGCGCGAAGAACTCACCGGGCTCGACGTCGATGTTGACGTCCCGGAGCACCTCGGTGCTGCCGAAGGACAGGCGCACGTGGCGGCACTGGACGGGGACTTTTTTCATGGCGTCGTCAGCTCTCGGAACGGTTGCTTGCGGGCGTCGTGGCGGCAGGTGCGGGAATCGCTGCTGCCGCCAGCGGCGGCAGTGCGTCGTCAACCGGGCGGGGCGCGAAGCGGCTGCCGGTGCGCTCCACCACGACGTGGGACAGGTAGGTGCCGAGCGCCACCACCGCGATGGCCAGCACGCCCAGCGCCGCGCCGGGGCCGCGGCCCGCCACGCTTTGCATGTACAGGTAGATGCCGTAACTCATGGGCGCCTGCGACTCCGCGGATGTCAGCAGGATCGTTGCGGACAACTCCACCGCCGCCGTGATGAAGCTGGTGACGAAGCCCGCCAGGATGCCGCCCGCCATCAGCGGCACCACCACCCGCCGGATGGTGCGCATCTTGGTGGCGCCCAGGCTTTCCGCCGCCTCCTCCAGCGACACGTGCATCTGCTGCAGCGCCGCCACGCAGGAACGCAAGGCGTAGGGCAGGCGCCGCACCGCGTAGGCCAGCATGATCATCACCCAGGTGCCGGTGAGCATCACGTCGGTGAAGGGCACCGTCACGCCCTTGTACAGCCGCAGGTAGCCGATGGCCAGCACGATGCCCGGCACCGCCAGCGACGCGGTCGCTATCCAGTCCAGCCACTGCCGCGCCGGCAAGGTGGTGCGCAGCATCAGGTACGCGATCGTCACGCCCAGGACCACGTCCAGCCCCGCGGCCAGGCCGCAGTACAGCAAGGTGTTGCGGATCATGCCGCCGGAGTCCTGGAACACCGTGGTGTAGTGCGCCAGCGTGTAGGCGTCGGGCAGCGGCGAGAAGCTCCAGACCTTGGCGAAGGACAGCAGCAGCACGCCCAGGTGCGGCGACAGCACGACCAGCAGCACCACGCCGATCCAGCCGTAGGCCGCCAGCGAACCCAGCGCGCCGAGACGGCGCTGGCGGATGCTGGCGCCGCCCTTCTGCAGCGTGGCGTAGTCCTTGCCGCGCAGCACGCGCGCCGACATCACCATCGCCACGATGGAGAACACGATCATGATCACGCTGATCACGTAGCCCATGGGATCTTCCAGCCCCACCTGCGTGATGCGCAGGTAGGCTTGCGGCGCCAGCATGTTGGTCTGCCCCAGCACCAGCGGCGTGCCCAGGTCGTCGAACACCTTCACGAACACCAGCGAGGCGCCGGCGACGAAGCCGGGCAGCGCCAGCGGGAAGATCACGCGCCAGAACAGGCGCCAGCCGCGGCAGCCCAGGTTCATCGCGGCTTCCTCCATCGCACCGTCGATGTTGCGCAGGGCCACGGTGAGGTTCATCAGGATGAACGGGAAGTAGTGGATCGCCTCGACGAACACCACGCCGTTCAGGCCGTCCATGATCGGCACGGAGATGCCGAAGTGTTCGGTGAGCAGCAGGTTCAGCGAACCCGAGCGGCCGAAGATCAGCTGCATGGCCACCGCGCCGACGAAGGGCGGCATGATCAGCGGCAGCACGCCCAGCGTCTGGATCAGCAGCGCGCCGCGGAACTCGAAGCGCACCGTGAAATAGGCCAGCGGAACGGCGATCAGCGCCGCGAACACGGTGGACAGCACCGCCACGTAGAGGCTGTTGAAGAACGACTCGCGCATCAGCCCCTGCGAGAAGAACGCGCTGAAGTGCCCCAGGGTGAAGGCGCCGTCGGACTCCACGAAGGCGGCGTAGAACACGCGGCCCACCGGCAGCACCAGGAACATCAGCAGGAAGGCGAGCACCAGGGCGGCGGCCAGCCAGACGCCTGGGCGCGGACCGGCCCAGGCGCGGCGCGCCACGCCGGCCACGGCGCCCGTGGCCGGGATGGAGGTGGATGTCATGAAGTGGGCGGGGGCTTCCGTGCAGGGATCAGCGTGCTGCCGCCAGGGCCTGCTCGGCCAGCGTGCGGGCGCGCTCGTAGTTGGCGCGCGCCTCGGTGTTCCAGTGGTCCTCCAGCGCCGTCACGCGCTTGTTGACGGCCGCGTCCTTCTTGCTGGCGGCGAACACCTTCAGGAACTCCTTGTCGGCGGCCTTGCCGGCGTCGACCACCGGCGTGAAGGCCGCCGCCCGCGCGTCCTTGAGCAGCGCCGCCGCCTTCGCATTCGGCTTGCGGGCGAGCGCCGCCTCGGCAGCGTGGATGGCCTTGGTGGCGGCCTGCAGTTCCTTGATGCGGAAGGTGATGGTCTGGTCGATGGTCTGGTCGAACATCGCCGACACCACGTTGTAGCGGTCCTCGGAGAGGCCCGAGTCGAACTGCACCTTGGCACGCTTGGCAATCTCGAAGGCGTCGGGGTAGCCCGCCGGCGTCTTGCCGCCCATCGCCGAGGACGGCAGGATCGGCAGGCGCGAGATGGCCGGCGAGTAGAGCAGCTGCTGGCCTTCGAGCGAGACGGAGTAGCTGATGAACTTGCGCGCCTCCTCCGCGTTCTTGCCGCCCGCGATCAGCGCGATGTTGGCCGGCACCACCGCCGTGACGTCCGGGTAGGCGAATTCCACCGGGAAGCCCGAGTACTTGCCGGCCAGGCCGAAGAAGTCGATCACCAGGCCGACGCCGTACTGGCCGTTGTTCACGCCGTCGGGCACGCCGAAGCTGCGTTCGGTGATCGCGGCGCAGTTGCCCGCGATCTGCAGCATCTGGCTCCAGCCCTTGTCCCAGCCCTCGCCCTGCAGCAGCGTCTCCACGGTCAGGTGCGTGGTGCCGGAGCGCGAGGGCGAGCTCATCGCCACATGCCCGAAGTACACGGGCTTGACGAGGTCGGCCCACTGCCTGGGCGCCGGCACCTTGTTGGCGGCCATGTAGCGGGTGTTCCACATCAGGCCATAGCCGGCCAGCGCCTGCCCGAGGTAGCGTCCCTTGGGGTCGTTGATCGGGTAGCCGCCGACCTTGGTGGGCGCATCCTTGTTGGCCAGCCCTGCGACGTTATCGAGCAACTGCAGCCCGGCCAGCACCTCGAAGGCATCCGGCGCCGAGGCCCAGAACACGTCGGGCCGCTGGCCCGGCGCGAGTTCGCGCACGTAGGCGATGCCCTGCACCGTGTTCTTGTTCAGGATCTCCAGCTTGATGCCGGGATGCGCCTTCTCGAAAGCCGTGCGGTAGGCTTGCGTGATCTCCTTGGGAAAGGAAGTGACCACGGTCACGGTGCCGGCCAGCGCGCTGGTCACGGCGCCGGCGGACAGGGCCAGCATCGCGGCCGCGGCCTGGATCTTCGGATGGATGCTCATTGTTGTCTCCTGGTTGCGCTATCGGAACAGGCTCAGGGAGCCGGGAACAGGTCGGCCGCATGGCCAGCTTTGTCGCGGGGCAGGTGCGACGTGGCGCCCCATGCGTCGATGTGCAGGCCGCCGGCGTCGAAGCGCAGGCGGCTGATGGCCGCGTTCTCCAGCGACCAGGTGCGCGGCGTGTCCAGCGGCAGGCCTCGCGCGGCGCGGTACAGGGCATCGAGCACGCCGCCATGGCAGACGATGGCCAGCGTCTGCCCGGCGTGCTCGCGCGCCAGCCGTTCCACCGCGCCGACGCATCGCTCGCTGAAATCGCGGCGGGTTTCGCCGCCGGGCGGGCCGAAGCCGGGCTCGCGTCGCAGCCAGCGGCTGTGGTCTTCGGGCCAGCGCTCCTCGATCTCGTGGGCCAGCAGGCCCTGGAAGACGCCGAAATGCTGCTCACGCAGGTCCGCGTCGATGCGCAAGGGCACACCGACCTGCGCTGCCAGCGCCTGTGCCGTCTGCATCGCGCGCGCCAGGTCGCTGCTGTACACGGCGTCGATGGCTTCACGCGCCAGCGCCTGCGCCACCCATGCCGCCTGCTCGCGGCCCGTGGCGTTGAGCGCCACATCGGTCTGGCCCTGGTAGCGGCCGTCGCTGTTCCATGCGGTTTCGCCATGGCGGATCGCCAGGATCGTGGTCACGGGAGATGCTTGCTGCGTGGACATGCGTGGACATGCGTGGAAGTGGAGGCTTGCGCCGGATGGTCGGACACCCGGGCGCCGGCGGTCCAATCAAATCTCATGATGCGACCCATCAGCGATCGGGGTAAACCCGGCCTGCACGCGCGTGTCCCATAAGATGTCGCGGTCCGTGCACCGACTCCCCATGAAAAACGCTGAAGCGCCCCAAGCGAACTCCAGGCCGATCGAGCTGGAAAGACACACGCCCATGATGGCCCAGTACCTGGGCATCAAGGCGGAGTATCCGACCACGCTGGTCTTCTACCGCATGGGCGATTTCTACGAACTTTTCTATGACGACGCCGAGAAGGCGGCGCGGCTGCTCGATATCACGCTCACCCGCCGCGGCATGTCCGCCGGGGAACCGGTGGTGATGGCGGGCGTGCCTTTCCACTCGATGGAGGGCTACCTCGCGCGCCTGATCCGCAGCGGCGAATCCGTGGCGATCTGCGAACAGGTCGGTGAAGTGGGCGCGGCCAAGGGCCCGGTGGAGCGCAAGGTGATCCGGGTGGTCACGCCCGGCACGCTGACCGACACCGAGTTGCTCGGCGAGAAGTCCGAGGCCGTGCTGCTGGCCGTCCACCAGGGCGCGCGCAACCGCACCGGCCTGGCCTGGTTGAGCGTGACGCAGGGGGCGCTGCAACTGGCCGAATGCGACGGCGACGCCGTCGGCGACTGGATCGCGCGCATCGGCCCGAGCGAGGTGCTGCACGCCAGCGACATCACGCCGGCCTACGGCCAGCGGCTGCAGGCGGTGCGCGGCAGCGTTCCGTTGACGGAGCGCCCAGGCTTCCAGTTCGACAGCGGCCTCGGCCAGCGCAAGCTGCTGGAACAGCTGCAGGCCGCCAGCCTGTCCGCCTGGGGCGCCGACGACCTCGTGCAGGCGCACGCCGCTGCCGCGGCGCTGCTGGCATATGCCGAACACACGCAGGGCCGCGCGTTGTCGCACGTTCGCCAGCTGCAGGTGGTGCGCGACGGTGAGCGCATCGAGCTGCCCCCGGCCACGCGCCGCAACCTGGAGCTGGTGCAGACGCTGCGCGGCGAGGACAGCCCCACCGTGTTTTCCCTGCTGGACACCTGCATGACGGGCATGGGCAGCCGCATGCTCAAGTCTTGGCTGCTGGAGCCACTGCGCGATCGCGGCGTCGCCACCCAGCGGCTGGACGCCATAGCCGGCCTGCGCGAAGGGCTGTGGAAGCAATTGCGCGCGGAACTCAAGGGCGTGAGCGACGTGGAGCGCATCACCGCCCGCATCGCGCTGCGCCAGGTGCGCCCGCGCGAGCTGGTGGGCCTGCGCTGGGCGCTGGCCAAATCGCAGCAGGTGGCCGCGATGCTGCAGGGCCTGCCCGGCCTCATGGCCCATGACGCGCACGACCTGCAGCCGCCCGCCGGCTGCGCGGAGCGCCTCGTGGCCACCTTGCGCGAGGACCCCGCCGCCCTGGTGCGCGACGGCGGCGTCATCGCCACCGGCCACGACGCGGAACTCGACGAGCTGCGCGCCATCCAGGACAACTGCGACGGTTTCCTGCTGGACCTGGAGACGCGCGAGCGCGCCCGCAGCGGCATCGCCAACCTGCGCGTGCAGTTCAACAAGGTGCACGGCTTCTACATCGAGGTCACGCAGGGGCAGCTGGACAAGGTGCCGGCTGACTATCGTCGCCGCCAGACCCTGAAGAACGCCGAGCGCTTCATCACGCCGGAGCTGAAGGCCTTCGAGGACAAGGCCCTGTCGGCGCAGGAGCGGGCGCTGGCGCGCGAGAAGTGGCTGTACGAGCAGTTGCTGGACGCGCTGCAGGAGCACGTGCCCGCCCTCACGCGCCTGGCGCGCGCGCTGGCGTCGCTGGACGCGCTGTGCGCCCTGGCGGAGCGATCCCTCACGCTCGGCTGGTGCCGTCCGCAGTTCATGCGCGAGCCCGGCATCGAGATCAGCAAGGGCCGGCATCCGGTGGTGGAGATGCGGCTGGCGGAAACCACCGGCGGAGCCTTCATCCCGAACGACACGCGCCTCGGTCCCAAGCAGCGCATGCAGGTGATCACGGGTCCCAACATGGGCGGCAAGTCCACGTACATGCGGCAGGTGGCGCTGATCTGCCTGCTGGCCTCCATGGGGTCCTTCGTGCCGGCCCAGGCCTGCCGCCTGGGGCCGATGGACGCGATCCACACCCGCATCGGCGCGGCGGATGACCTGGCCAACGCCCAGTCCACCTTCATGCTGGAGATGACGGAGGCCGCGCAGATCCTGCACGGCGCCACGGCGCAGAGCCTGGTGCTGATGGACGAGATCGGCCGCGGCACGTCCACCTTCGACGGCCTGGCGCTCGCCTCCGGCATCGCCGCCCACCTGCACGACAGGACGCAGGCCTTCACGCTGTTCGCCACGCACTACTTCGAGCTGACCGAATTCCCGGCAAAGCACCACTGCGCGGTGAACGTGCACGTGGGCGCCACGGAATCCGGGACGGACATCGTGTTCCTGCACGAGATCCAGCCCGGCCCGGCCAGCCGCAGCTACGGCATCCAGGTGGCCCGCCTGGCCGGAATGCCCACGGGCGTGGTGAACCACGCCCGCCATGCACTGGCTTCGCTGGAGAAACACCAGGAAGAAAGCCGCGAACAGGTAGACTTGTTCGCACCGCCGCCGGCTGCCGAGGCGCAGCCGCCGGGCAAGCTGGAAGCAGCCCTTGCCTCGCTGGACCCCGACGCCCTGACGCCCCGCGACGCGCTCGACGCACTCTACAAGCTCAAGAAACTCATCCAACCATGACCTATTGCGTCGGCATCAAGCTCAATGCGGGACTGGTGTTCCTGTCCGACTCGCGCACCAACGCGGGCGTGGACAACATGCTGTCGGCGGGCAACCTGAGCATCTCCCAGTCCGTCCGCGAGATCCTGCAGGTCGAACAGCTCAAGGAAAACGGCAGCGGCGACGCCATCACGATCTGGAACGCCACCAGCATGTTCGACGCCTGCCGCGTGCTGGGCCAGGCCGTGCGCCACGTCTACGACCGCGACGCCAAGGCGCTGCAGCACGCCGGCGTGGAGTTCAACGTCAACCTGATCTTCGGCGGCCAGATCCGCGGCGAAGGCATGCGCCTGTTCCAGGTGTATTCGGCCGGCAACTTCATCGAGGCCACCGCGGAGACGCCGTACTTCCAGATCGGCGAATACAAGTACGGCAAGCCGGTGCTGGACCGCGTGCTCACGCCCGAGACGGGCCTGGACGAAGCCGCCAAGTGCGCGCTGGTGTCCATGGATTCGACGATGAAGTCGAACCTGTCGGTCGGCCCGCCGCTCGACCTGGTGGTCTACGAGGCGAACCGTTTCGAGACCGACCGCGTGGTCTGCATCGACATGCAGAACCCGTACTTCCGCATGCTGCATTCGAGCTGGGGACAGAAGCTGCGCGAAGTGTTCGACAGCCTGGATCATCCCGTGTGGGACAGCTCGCATACCGAGACCCCGCTGCTCACGGCGGCCTCGGGCCGGGCCAAGCCGCTGAAGAAGATCACGCGGCCGGACGAACGACTGATTTGAATTTTTCGTCATTCCCGCGCAGGCGGGAATCCAGGGCGCCCTGTCTCGAAAGCCCTGGATCCCCGCCTCCGCGGGGATGACGGATGCACCGCATGCCATTGATCGTCTTCTCCCACGCCAACAGCTTCCCGGCGGGGACCTACACCGTTCTCTTCGACCACCTGCGCTCCCGCGGCTTCGCGGTGAAGGCGGTGGACATGTTCGGGCACGACCTGGACTACCCGGTCACCAACAACTGGCCGCATCTGGTGCGGCAGCTGCACGACTTCGCGGCGGACGAAGTGCAGAAAACCGGTGAACCGGCGTTCCTCGTCGGCCACTTGCTCGGCGGCTTCCTCAGCGCGATGTGCGCCGCGCGGCACCCGCAGCTCGCCCGCGGCGTGTTGCTGCTGGACTCGCCCCTGCTGGGAGGATGGAAGTCGCCGGCGCTGTGGGCCGCCAAGCGCACGCAGCTGGTCGGCTCCATCTCGCCGGGCGCCGTCAGCCGCAGGCGCAAGAGCCGCTGGCCGTCGAAGGAGGCCGCCTTCGAGCACTTCCGGCACAAGAAGGCCTTCGCGCGCTGGGATCCCCAGGTGCTGGCCGACTACATCGCGCACGGCACGGACGACGAAGGCGGCGAGCGCGTGCTGAGCTTCGACCGCGACATCGAGACGGCGATCTACAACACGCTGCCGGACAACCTGGGCGGGCTGCTGCAACGCATCCGCTGCCCCGTGGCCTTCATCGGCGGGCTGCAGTCGCAGGAGATCCAGCAGGTGGGCCTCGGGCTCACCACGAAGATCACGCAAGGCCGCATGACGATGATGGACGGCAGCCACCTCTTTCCCATGGAACGGCCGCTCGCCACGGCAGCAGCCATCGAGGCCGGGCTGCTCGCGCTGCCCTCCTGAAGAGCCTCGTTTTGCTGCATTGCAGCACGCGTCCTACGCTCCTGCCGTCCGCGGGAGGACATCGGATGTACAGGGTCGTCTCCACAGTGGGGACATGCGTCCGAACTCCCTCGCCTTCCAGGCACCCTCCCTCGCGCTCCTCGCCACCGAGCCACTGCGCGCCATCCTCGATTTCTGTTCCTCCCGGGTCGGCCACGTCCCGACCGTCGCCGGCGACGGTCACCCTGTCGTCGTGTATCCCGGCCTGGGCGCCGGTTCGCTCACCACTTCGCAATTGCGCGGGCACCTGAAGCAGTGCGCCTTCACCGTGCACGACTGGGAGCTCGGCGTGAATACCGGACCCGCAGGCGTGTTCGACGACTGGCTGCAGCCCCTGGCGGAGCGCGTGCGTGCATTGCACGCGTTGCACGGCCGCAAGGTCAGCCTGGTCGGTTGGAGCCTGGGTGGCGTCTACGCGCGCGAACTGGCGAAGTGCGCGCCGCAAAGCGTGCGGCAGGTCATCACGCTCGCCACGCCCTTCGGTTCACTGGGGGGCGCCAACCATGCCGGAACGATGTTCAAGCTGCTGGGCGGCGATACGTCGCAGCTGACCCGCGAGATGCAGGAGCGGCTGCGGGGCCGGCCGCCGGTGCCCACCACCTCGATCTACAGCCGCAGCGACGGCGTGGTGTGCTGGCGCGGTTGCCTCGAGCAGCGCGGCACCGACGTGGAGAACATCGCGGTGGAGGCCAGCCACCTCGGCATGCCGACGCACCCGGAGGTCCTGCGCATCATCGCCGACCGGCTCGCCCAGCCGGAAGGCGGGTGGCGCCCCTACCGGCGCGCCCGCGCCGCGATCAAGCGTGCCACTGCACCCAGCCGGTCCAGGAAGTCACCAGCACGATGATGCCGAAGGCGATGCGGTACCACGCGAACGGCGTGAAGCTGTGGGTGGAGATGTAGCGCAGCAACCAGCGCACGCACAGCCACGCACTCAGGAACGAGAACAGCAGGCCCACGCCGAACATCGGCAGGTCCTCCGGGCCGAGCTTGCCGCGCTCCTTGATCAGGCTGTACGCACCGGCGCCGATCAGCGTCGGGATGGCGAGGTAGAACGAGAAATCGGTCGCGGCCTTGCGCGAGAGCCCCAGCAGCATGCCGCCGATGATGGTGGCGCCGCTGCGGCTGGTGCCCGGGATCAGTGCGAGGCATTGCACCAGCCCGAGCTTCAAGGCATCGGTCCAGCGCATCTCTTCCACCTCCTGGATGCGCACGTGCGACTGCGTGCGGCGCTCCGCCCACAGAATGACGAAGCCGCCGAGGATGAAAGTCGTGGCCACGACGGCGGGAGTGAACAGGTTTTCCTGGATCGCCTTGCCGAACAGCAGGCCCAGCACGACGGCGGGAATGAAGGCGACGAGCACGTTCAGCGCAAAACGCTGCGCCTCCCGTTCGGTCGGCAGCGCGAGGATGGTGCTGCGGATCTTCTGCCAGTACACCAGGATCACGGCCAGGATCGCGCCGGTCTGGATGGCGATGTCGAACACCTTGGCCTTCTCGTCATCGAAGCCGAGCAAGGCGCCGGCGAGGATGAGGTGGCCGGTGCTCGAGATGGGGAGGAACTCGGTGAGGCCCTCCACGATGCCCATGATCGCGGCCTTCACCAGCAACACGACGTCCACGCAAGCTCCCTGCAAAAGCGCGGATTATGGGGCTTGGTCCGGTCGAGCGGGGGCTAGCTCAGCCATCAACGGCGTCCGACAGCGCGTGTCGGAAACCACCTCCCATGGTCGCGCACGGTGCCTACAAGATGTAACCCGGGCGGCGCCAATCATTGCGTCCATGAAAATCATCAACCTGCTCCATGTGGTGTGCGCCCAGGCCTTCTACAAATGGGCGATGAAGGAAATCAACCCGATGCACCCGGACGTGCCGAAGATCATGCTGCGCCAGCATCAGCTCAACGAGAAGTACCGCCGCATCTGGGCTTGATGACCCCCGGCGGGCCGGTGCTGCCTCCCTTGAGGCGGTAGCGCCGGCCCGTTTTCCGTTCCCCTCCCCCGCCCCCCGCTCCCCCCTCTCCATCCACTCCCGCCTGCCCGCATTTCGCGGCGCGCAGGCTGCGTTTCGTCGCACGGCGATGGCCCGGACTGGCGCCGGACTGCAAAGTCCGCTCCATCGAACCCGGAGACCCGCCATGCAAATGACCCCCGTGATTGCCGTCCACGTGACCGCCGCCCTGCTGGCGGTGGTCACCGGCCCCGTCGCGCTCTGGGCGCGGCGCGGCCGGATCCAGCACCCGCGCCTGCACCGCGCCTTCGGCTACGCCTGGGTGACGCTGATGCTGATCACCGCCGTCTCGGCCATCTTCATCCGCGACCGCGAGCTGCCCAACATTGCCGGCTACACGCCCATCCACCTGCTGGTGCCCGTCACGCTGGTGAGCCTGTTCGGGGCCTTCTGGTTCCTGGCCCGCCGCAACATCCGCGCGCACCAGCTGGTGATGCGCAACCTGTACATCGGCGCCTGCCTCGTCGCCGGCGCCTTCACGCTCCTGCCGCAGCGCTTCCTCGGCCAGCTGCTGTGGGGCTCGCTCGGCCTCGCCTGAACCCCTCCCCACCTCCAAGGAACCGCCATGCTGATCCAGCTCATCACCCAGCACCCCGAAGCGATCGGGACCATCCTGCGCAACACGCCGCCGTGGGTGGGCGGACTGCTCGTCGCCCTGGTGGCGCTCGGCAGCACACAGCTGCGCGACCGCCGCGCCGGCCTGGTGCGGGTGTCGGTCATGCCGGTGGCGATCACGGCCTTCTCCCTCTGGGGCACCGTCTCCGCTTTCGCGGGCTCCTCGTTGCTGCCGCAAGTGCTGGCCCTGTGGGCAGCCGCGGCCCTCGTCGCCGGTGCGCCGGTCGCGGTCATGCGGGTGGACGCGCAATACGACCCCGCCACCCGCTCCTACGCCTTGCGCGGCAGCGTGGTCCCGCTGCTGTTGATCCTCGCCATCTTCCTGGTGAAGTACGTGGTGGGTGTCGAGCTGGCCATAGCGCCGCGCCTCGTGCACGACGCCCCCTATGTGCTGACGGTCGGCGGCCTGTACGGCGCCTTCAGCGGCATCTTCATCGGCCGCGCCGCGCGACTGTGGCGCCTGGCCCTGCGTTCCCCCGTCCCCGCCGCAGCCGCGGCAGCCTGATCCATCCTCCAAGGAGAAACACCATGACCGCCTTGCAGAACACCGAACTCGAACGCGTCGCCCGCCGCCGTGCCGGCGCCAAGCTGGGGTGGTACATCCACGCCTGCGTGTACATCGCCGTCAACCTGGGCCTCGCCACGCTCTCCGCGACGTCGGGCCGCCACTGGGCGATCTACCCGGCGTTCGGCTGGGGCATCGGCCTGGCGGTCCACGGCGCCGTCGTCTTCTTCATTGCCGGAGGCGGCGGCGTGTTCGACGGCCTGGTCGCGCGCGAGCGCCGCCAGCTCGCCGCGCAGAAGGATCCGTGGTGAACGCGGCATTGCGTTACGGCGCGGCGGTGCTGCTGGCGATCGCCGCGGCGGCGGCACCCCTGGCCAGTCGCGCCGGCGTCGGCCTGATGCAGTTGCCCGGCGTGGCATCCGACGGACCGGTGACGGTGTTCTATCCCACCGCCTCGGCAGGCCGGCCAATCCTGCGCGGGCCCTTCACCATCCGCGCGGCGGAGAACGCCACGCCCGTGCGGGGCAACGGCCGGTTGATCGTGGTGTCGCACGGGTCCGGCGGCACGCCCTGGGTGCATTCGGACCTGGCGCGGGCCCTGGTGGATGCGGGATTCACGGTGGCCTTCCCGGAACACCATGAGGACAACGGCCGCGATCCGTCGCGACCCGGCCCCGAGAGCTGGAAGCGGCGGCCGCTGGAAGTCTCGAGTGCCATCGACGCGGTGGGCCGATGGCCACAGCTCGCCAATTTGCTGGCCCTGGACCGTGTCGGCATGTACGGCATGTCCGCCGGCGGCCACACCGCGCTGTCGCTCGCGGGTGGGCGATGGTCCGCAGCCGGCGTGCGGCGGCACTGCGAGGCCCACATCGCGGAAGACTTCAACTCCTGCGCGGGTCTGGCCACGCAACTGCATGGCGACATGCTGGACGGGCTGAAGATGCAGGCGACCCTCGCCGTGTTCCGCCTGTTCGTTCGCGACGACACCCCGCAGGCGCACCACGATCCGCGGATCGCCGCCATCGTCGCCGGCGTTCCGTACGCCGCCGACTTCGACATGGCATCGCTGGCGCAGCCCCGGGTGCCGCTCGGCCTCGTCACGAGCGGCCTGGACAAGTGGCTGGTCCCGCGCTTCCACAGCGACCGGGTCCTGGCCGCCTGCCGGGCGCACTGCGAACTGATCGCCCACCTGCCTTCCGGGGGCCACGCCGCACTGCTGTCCCCGCCGCCGCCGCCGAGCGTGCTGGGACGCGTCGCCGCGGACCTGCTGGCCGACCCGCCCGGCTTCGACCGCGCGGAACTGCCCGCCGTCGACCAGAAGATCGTCGCTTTCTTCCGCGCCCGCCTGCTCCCCTAGAATGACTCGCGCCATGGCACTGCTTTCCGAAGACGACATCGAGCGCATCGCGCGCAAACGCGCCGGCGCCAAGCTGGGGTGGTACATCCACGCCCTCGTCTTCGTCGTGGTCAACCTCGGCATGTTCGCGGCAGGCTACCTGGGCCTCACGCGCCGCCCCTGGTCCATGGCGCCGGTGCTCGGCTGGGGCGCGGGCCTCCTTCTGCACGGCATCTCGGTGTTCATCCTCGCCACCGGTAGCCCGCTGCGCGAGCGCATGCTGCAGCGCGAGCGCGACCGACTGCAGCGCGAGCAGCAGGACGCAGCGGGCCGGCGATGAAAATCGACTGGATCGCCAAGCTGCAGCACCTGCTGCAGACCCTGGCGTTCTGCCTGGCCGTCGCGAGCTTCCAGTTCGCCTTCACGCCGGACCGGCTTTATGCGCCGACCGTGGTGTATTCCATCCTGATCGGCAGCATCATCTGGGCGGTGGTGGACTTGGGACGGCACCTCGTCCCTTCGGCGGCCGAGACCGGCTGGCCCAAGGGCATGGGGGGCGTCGTCCTGGTGGCCGGCGGCATCGTGGCCGGCTACTTCTTCGGCAACAAGCTGGGCGACGCGATCTGCCAGGCCTTCGGGCTGTTCGGCCCGCGCGGGCCGGCGCACACCGACGCCGACGTGCGCAGCGGCATGCTGATCACGCTGCTGGCCGGCATCGCCGGCAGCTACTGGTTCTACAGCCGCAACCGCAGCGGCTACCTGGAGCGGCAGGTGGGCGAAGTGCAGCGCCACGCGAAAGAGGCGCGCCTGAAGCTGCTGGAGACGCAGCTGGAACCTCACATGCTGTTCAACACGCTGGCCAACCTGCGCGCGTTGATCGGCGTGGACGCGGCACGGGCGCAGCAGATGCTGGACCACATGATCGCGTACCTGCGCGCCACGCTCGACGCATCGCGCAGCACGACGCATCCGCTGCAGACCGAATTCGACCGGCTGCGCGACTACCTGGAGCTCATGGCCATCCGCATGGGCCCGCGCCTGGCGTACACCCTGGAGCTGCCCGTCGGACTGGAGGGCGCGCCCGTGCCCGCGCTGCTGCTGCAGCCGCTGGTGGAAAACAGCATCAAGCACGGGCTGGAGCCCAAGGTGCAGGGCGGCCGCGTGACCGTGCGCGCGCAGCGCGAGGCGCAGGACCTGGTGCTGGAAGTGCAGGACACCGGCATCGGCGATGCGCGCGCGGCGCACGCCGGCCCCGGCTTCGGGCTCGTGCAGGTTCGTGAACGGCTGGCCGCCCTGTACGGCGAACGCGCCCGCATGGACTTCGTGCTGTCCCCTGAAGGCGCCCGCACCCGCATCACGCTGCCTCTCGCATGAACCCCACCGCCCTGATCGCCGAAGACGAGCCGCTGCTGGCGCAGGCCCTGCAGGCGGAACTGGCGCGCGCCTGGCCGGAACTGAGCCTCGTGGAGACCGTCGGCGATGGCGCATCCGCGGTGCGCGCGGCGCTGCAGCACCGCCCCGACGTGCTGTTCTTCGACATCCGCATGCCGGGCGACGGTGGCCTGGAGGCAGCGGCGGAACTGGCGGACCACTGGCCCGCCAGCACGCCCTTCCCCGCGCTGGTGTTCGTCACCGCGTACGACCAGTACGCGTTGCAGGCCTTCGAAGCCCAGGCCGTGGATTACGTGCTCAAGCCCGTGCAGGCAGCGCGATTGCAGAAGACGGTGGAGAAAGTGAAGGCGGTGCTGGCGCGCCGCAGTCCCGCGGACCTGGAAGCGACTCTGGGGCAGTTGCGGCACCTGCTGCGCGCTGCCGATGCGCCGGCAGCGCCGCCGGCGCGGTTGAAGGTCATCCAGGCCAGCGTGGGCGCCAGCATCCGCATGGTGCCCGTCGAAGAGGTCCTGTATTTCGAAGCGGCAGACAAGTACGTGCGCGTCGTGTTCGGTGACGGCGAGGTGCTGATCCGCACGCCGCTGAAGGACCTGCTGCCCCAGCTGGATGCCAACCTCTTCTGGCAGGTGCATCGCGGCACGGTGGTGCGGTCCACCGCCATCGACAGCCTGCATCGCGACGAAGCCGGCAAGCTGCACCTGGCGCTGCGCGGTCGCAAGGAGAGGCTGCCGGTGAGCCGCCTCTACGCGCACCTGTTCAAGCCGATGTAGTTATCCGGCGGCCCGCGCCGGTGTGCGCCGACGGCCGGCGCGCCAGGGGCCTGCGAACGTGGGGCATCGACCACCACCAAAGGCACGCACCATGTTCCTGTTCTTTTCGAACAAGCTCGGATGGCTCGGCTCCATCGCCGTCTCGATCGTCGTTTCGCTGTTGCTGATCGGCCTGTTCGCCCTGTTCTTCTGATGAGGCGCCGGGTGCGGTAGGGCTGTCGTCTGGCAGCGGCTGTGGGCGACGTCCTACAGTAGAGAACGCCGTCGGCGCTGTCTACTACAGGCCATCGAATTGCACGAAAGGCGCGCGTCTTCCCACGAACGAGACAAGCGCATTTCGTCTCCCGGTCACCCCGACTCCTCTGAGTCCCCTCCTCCTCCGGGGTGAGCTGGTCCGGCCCTCCGTCCCGCGACTGGCATTGTTACCCCCAGGCTTCAAACCTGGGGGTTCTTTTTTGGCGCTGCAGGTCTTCCTGCCGACCCCGGGACTACGGCTCGGTAGAAGCAGTCCGACGCTTGCAGTTGGGCACAACCGGCATGTAAAGCGTTTCGCCGCCCGTACTCTGTTAACACTCAGAGGACGAAAGACATGAAAGACGGAAAACCCATGGACACAGGCGAGCCGGACCGGCGCCCTGTGGCGGGGCCGGGGAGCCGGGGCAGCGGACCGAGAAAGCAGCGCGGCTTCGTCGAGCGCGCGACGGCCGTCGGGCACAGCGGGCACGGAGCGGAAAGCGTCCGTCCCCATTTGCGCGACCAGCTGAGGCTGAAAGCGCTGCTGCCCACGCCCTTCCCGACCTCGGCCGAGCAGCAGGACATCGGCAAGGACGAACACCACCGCTGACGCAGCGGGACCAGGTTACATCGCGGGACGGCGCGACCCACGCAGTGCTGAAAGGGCCCAAAAAGAAGGCCCCAGCCTGTGGGCGTGGGGCCAATGCTTGGAGAGCCTGAAAGGTTGCTGCCTGGACCTGCGGCGGACACCGCCGCCGCGACACCCTTCTTCTTACCAGGCGCGATAGCGGATGCCGATGACGGGCGCCGGGCGCACCCACACGCGCGGACGGTACACGACGCGGGGCGGCGCGTAATACACGGGAGCCGGGGCGTAGTAGCGCACCGGGGCGCCGTAGTACACCGGGGCCGGCGCATAGGCGACCGGCGGCGCGACGTACGCCGGGTAGACGGGAGCGCCGTAGTAGCCGTACCCGCCAATCGGCACGTTGATGCCGAAGTGGACGGAGGTGCGGGCCTGGGCGACGGAGCCGACGGTGGCGAGTCCCAGCAGCGCGGCGGCGGCCAGGGTACGAGAGAGCGTCAGTTTCATGATGGTGGTCCTGCTTGTACTGCGCAGGGCGACGGCCCCACGACCCTCATTTAACGTTCCGGCCGGCGCGCGGGCTACGAAGCCGCGGTCAAAACCTTTGCAGAACGTAACCACTTTACGTTCCTCCCCGGAAAACCGCCACTTCGTCACGCCAGGGTGCGGTGCAACAAGGCATGACAAAATCGTCGGGATATGGCTTCCGCTTCCCCCTCGACCGACAAAGACTCCGCCACCAAGCCGAGCAACTTCCTGCGCCAGGTGATCGAACGCGACCTGGAGCAAGGCACCTATGCCCCACGCCGCTGGGCCGGGCGTCCCGCGGACGCGGCCGAGCACCAGCAGGGCCAGCCGGATACCGCCCGGATTCGCACCCGCTTCCCGCCCGAGCCCAACGGCTACCTGCACGTCGGCCACGCCAAAAGCATCTGCCTGAACTTCGGGCTGGCCCAGGACTACCAGGGCATCTGCCACCTGCGCTTCGACGACACCAACCCCGAGAAGGAGGAGCAGGAGTACGTCGACAGCATCAAGGACGCGGTCCGCTGGCTGGGCTACTCGTGGGACGCCCAGGGCGCCAGCCACCTGTACCAGGCCAGCGACTACTTCGACTTCATGTACCGCGCCGCCGAGTACCTGATCGAGGCCGGCCTGGCGTACGTGGACGAACAGACGCCCGAGCAGATGCGCGTGAACCGCGGCGACTTCGGCCGGCCGGGCGTGGACAGCCCCTTCCGCAGCCGCAGCATCGACGAGAACCTGCAGCGCTTTCGCGAGATGCGGGACGGCAAGCTGGCGGACGGTTCTGCAGTCCTGCGCGCCAAGATCGACATGGCCAGCCCCAACATCAACATGCGCGACCCGACGATCTACCGGATCAA
>JAJNBO010000487.1 GCA_021156245.1 Ramlibacter sp.
CAGCGGCGAGAGCGCGGCGCCGAACGTGCGGTTCACCTCCATGCGCGCCTTCATCGTGTAGCCGAAGTCGCCGAAGGTCTCGTAGAACTTCACCCCGTGATACGCGCGGCTGGGCGCCAGCATCTCGGGGAATTTCTCGCGCGCGAGGCCGCTGCCCCAGTCGAACTTGCCGGATTCCACGACCACGCCGGCCATTGTGGTGCCATGGCCGCCGAGATACTTCGTGGCGCTGTGCACGACGATGTCGGCGCCGAAGGCGAATGGATTGCAGAGATAGGGGCTGGCGACCGTGTTGTCGACGATCAGCGGCAGGCCGTGTTCGTGGGCGATGCCGGCGACCGGCTCGATGTCGAACACGTTGACGAGGGGATTGCCCAGCGTCTCGCCGTAGACGGCGCGGGTGTTCGGGCGGATCGCCTTGCGGAAGTTCTCCGGGTCTGCTGGATCCACGAAGGTCGTCTCGATGCCCAGTCGCGCGAAGCCAATGCCCAGCTGGCCCACCGTGCCGCCGTACAGCGTCGACGCGGCGACGATGTGGTCGCCCGCCTTCAGGATGGCGAGGATGGCCGTCATCTGCGCCGCCATGCCGGTGGCGCAGGCCAGCGCGGCACGCCCGCCTTCCAGCGAGGCCAGCCGCTCCTCCAGCACCGCCACGGTGGGATTGCTGATGCGGCTGTAGACGTTGCCGAAGGTCTGCAGGTTGAACAGGCTCGCCGCGTGTTCGGCTGAGTCGAACACGAAGCTCGTGGTCTGGTGGATCGGCGTTGCCCGGGCGCCCGTCACGGCATCGGGGATCGCGCCGGAATGGATGGCCCGGGTGCCGAAGCCGTAGTCGTGGTCTTTCTCGTCCATGTCAATAAAACAGCTGCTGGGGCCGCCGGGCCGAGATCACCCTGGTGTCCACGCCTGCCCAGTTCAGGCCTCCGAACAATCGGGCGTGCTCGATCTTGACGCAGCGATCCATCACCACGTCCAGGCCGGCGGCGCGCGCCTTGGTCGCCGACGCCTCGTCGACGACGCCGATCTGCATCCACAGGCACTTCGCGCCGATGGCGATCGCCTCGTCGGCCAGCGGCGGGATGTCCGCGCTCTTGCGGAAGCAGTCCACCATGTCGATCTTCTCGCCGGCCTCGACGGCAGCCGTCACGCTGGGGTAGCTGCGCTGGCCCAGGATCTCCGGCGCGGAAGGATTGATCGGGACGATGCGGTAGCCGTGCTCCTGCATGTACTTCGCGGCGAAGAAGCTGGGCCGGTGCCACTGGGGGGACAGGCCGACCACGGCGATCGTGCGGCAGGTGGCCAGGATGCGCCGCAGCGCGTGGATCGTGCTCATGGGGCCAGTGTACGCACGGGCCCGCGAGCCCACTAGAGGGCGATGGCGGAGCGCACCTCGTCGGCGCTCAGCACCTCGGACAGCACCAGGGGCGGCTTGCCCCGCTTGTAGACCACGTACACCGGCACCCCGTTGCGTCCGAGTTGCGCCAGGGCCTGCGTGATCGCGGGATCCCGGCGCGTCCAGTCGGCGCGCAGGAGCGCGACGTTGCGGGCCTGGAAGTCGGCCATGACGTCGGCCCTGGCCAGCGTGGTCCGCTTGTTGTACTGGCAGGTGACGCACCATGCCGCGGTGAAGTCCACGAAGACGGGCTGGCCTGCGGCCACGAGCTGCTGCACGCGCTCGGGCGCCCAAGGCTGCCAGCGGCCTTGGGACGTGGCCGCGGTGACGGGTGCGGGCCGTGTGATCGCGGCGCCGGTGCTCCAGGCGACGGTGCCCAGGCCGAGCAGCGCCAGGCCCGCAAGGACCGCGCGGGTGCGACCGCGCAGCGTCAGGGCCCAGACGACCATGCTCAACGCCACCAGCAGCGCCAGCAACGCACCCGCGCCATCGATCCCGCTCTGCTGGCCGAGCACCCAGACCAGCCAGGCCACCGTCGCGAACATCGGGAACGCCATGAGGCGGCGGAAGGTTTCCATCCACGCGCCTGGCCTCGGCAGCCACCGGGCCACGGCCGGGATCCAGCTCGCTGCAAGGTAGGGAAGCGCCATGCCGAGCCCGAGCACGATGAAGATCGCCAGGGCCTGCGCCGCCGGCAGGCCGATCGCCAGGCCGAGGGAGGCGCCCATGAAGGGCGCAGTGCATGGGGACGCCACGGCCACCGCGAGCACGCCGGTGAGGAAGGCGTTGGCGATCGGGTGGCGTGCCTCCAGCGTGGCGACGCGGCTTGGCAGGAACGAGCGGAATTCGAACACGCCGGCGAGGTTGAGGCCGATCAGCGTGAACAAGGCCGCGAGCGTAGCGACCACCAAGGGCGACTGCAGCTGGAAGCCCCAGCCCAGTTGCTCGCCGGCGGCGCGCAGGGCGAGCATCACCGCGCCAAGCGCAGCGAAGGAGGTGACGACGCCCGCGGTATAGGCGAGACCACTGACGCGATGCCCGCGCCGGTCGTCCGCATGGCGCGTGAAGCCGACCACCTTGATCGCCAGCACCGGGAACACGCATGGCATCAGGTTCAGGATCAGGCCGCCGAGCAGCGCACCGAGCAGGGCGGCGGCAAGGCTCGTGGACACGGCGGGGAGCGGCGGGGCCGCCGTCTCGCGCAGCGCTGCCTCGAGTTGCGGCGAGACGGCTGCAGGAGCGGCCACGGCAGGCCAGGTGCCTGCCACCTTGAGGTCCGCGCGCCAGGCCTGGCCGTCCCCGGTGACGACCACGGGCATCCGTGCGGGGCTTGCGCTGCGGTGAGGGGACAAGGGGACGCGCGCCTTCCATGTGGCGCCATCCCACTCCTGCGTCCACGCGCCTCCGGGTTCGATCACTTCGGCGGTCTCGGGGAAGAAGTCCAGCTTCTTGCCGCGCGCCGACACCGGCAG
>JAJNBO010000488.1 GCA_021156245.1 Ramlibacter sp.
TCGATGAGGGCGGCAAGATCGTGGCGCAAGCCCAGCGCGAATTACCGCAGATTTTTCCGCAGCCCGGCTGGGTCGAACATGACCCGATGGAGATCTGGCGTGGCCAGCTCGAGACGGCCCGCGAAGCGTTGGCAATAGCGGGACTTCAGGCGGCGGACATCCGCGCCATCGGCATCACCAACCAACGCGAGACCACCGTCATCTGGAACCGCAAGACGGGCGTGCCCATCCACCACGCCATCGTCTGGCAAGATCGGCGCGGCGAGCCGGAGTGCGCGCGGTTGCGCGAGCAGGGCCACGCGCCGCTGATCCAGTCGCGCACCGGGCTGCTGATCGACTCGTATTTCTCCGCGACGAAGATCAAGTGGCTGCTCGACCATGTACCGCAGGCGCGCGAGCAGGCGCAGCGCGGCGAACTCGCGTTCGGCACCATCGACAGCTGGCTGCTGTGGCAGCTGACCGACGGCGCGCTGCACGCGACCGACGTGACCAATGCATCGCGCACCATGCTGTTCAACGTCCATGCCAACCAGTGGGACGATGAGTTGCTGGCGCTGCTGGGTGTTCCGGCCGCGCTGATGCCCAAGGTGTTTCCATCAAGCGCGCACTTCGCCGACACTGCGGCGTCGCTCTTCGGCGCGCCGGTGATGATCGGCGGCGTGGCCGGTGACCAGCAGAGCGCGCTCTTCGGGCAGGCGTGCTTCACGGAGGGCATGGCCAAGAACACCTATGGAACGGGCTGCTTCCTGCTGATGCACACCGGCTCGAAGTTCCAGGTTTCCGCGAACGGATTGCTCACGACCAGCGCGGCCCAATTGAGCGCGCGAACGGAGCAACCCGGCTTGGGGGTCCAGTTCGCCACGGAGGGCAGCGTATTTGTCGGCGGCGCCGTGGTGCAGTGGCTGCGCGACGGCCTGCATGCCATCAAGGCCAGCGGCGAGGTGCAATCGCTCGCCGAAAGCGTGCCCGACTCCGGCGGCGTGATGATGGTGCCTGCCTTCACGGGCCTGGGGGCGCCGTATTGGAAGCCCGATGCGCGCGGCATCATCACCGGTCTTACGCGCGGCACCACGGTCGCGCACATCGCGCGGGCGGCGCTGGAAAGCATTGCCTACCAGAGTGCCGCGTTGCTGCTCGCCATGAGCCGCGACGCGGTCGCGGCCGGCGCGGCACCGGTGAGCGAACTGCGGGTGGACGGCGGCGCCTGCGTGAACGATCTGCTGATGCAGTTCCAGGCCGACCTGCTGGGCATCCCGGTCGTGCGTCCCGCGGTAACGGAAACCACAGCGCTGGGCGCCGCCTATCTCGCGGGTTTGGCCAGCGGCGTCTACCAGGGCACCGCGGAACTCTCGGCGCTGTGGAAGGCCGAGCGGCGCTTCATGCCCACGCTGGATGCAGGCCGCGCGGCCGAACTCATGGCGCGCTGGGAGCACGCCGTGCGGCAGGCGACGCTTGATTGATCACGGCGCCGGCTACACCACGATCCCGCGCTTGCGTGCCCGATAGGCCAGCTGCGGCCGGGAGATGCCCAGCAGCCGTGCCGCAGCCGAGACGTTGCCCTTGCTCTGCTGCAGCGCGCGCAGCATGAGCGCCTCCTCGACCTGAGGCAGCGACTTCTGCGGTTCATCGTGTCGCGCTCCGTGGGCCGCCGCCGGCCGCGCCGCCTCGCGCGGCGCGCCGGCGCTCTCGCCGGATACGCCCAGGTGTCCGTCCAGCCGAACCGACAACACGTTCTTGTCGAGTTTCTCGCCGCTGGTGAACAGGTGGTGTACGTCGATCAGACCTCCGTCGGGCGCGACGATCAGCGCGCGTTCGATCAGGTTCTGCAGTTCGCGGATGTTGCCCGGGTAGTCGTAGTTCAGCAGCGCCTTGACCGCTGCCTGCGTGAAGCCCGGCACCGAGCGGCCATGCTTGCCGCTGTAGTGCTGCAGGAAATGGCTCATCAGCAGCGGCACGTCGTCGCGCCGCTCGCGCAGCGGCGGCAGGTGGATGGGGAACACGTTGAGGCGGAAGAACAGGTCGTCGCGGAACTTGCCTTCGCGCACGGCCTGGCGCAGGTCGACGTTGGTCGCCGCGATGACGCGCGTGTCCACCTGGACGCTGCGGGTTGCGCCCACGCGCTCGACCTCGCCTTCCTGCAGCGCGCGCAGCAGCTTGCCCTGGGCCACGTAACTGAGCGTGCCGATCTCGTCCAGGAACAGCGTGCCGCCATGGGCGCGCTCGAAGCGGCCCGGCCGCGCGCTGCCGGCGCCGGTGTAGGCGCCGCGCTCCACGCCGAACAGCTCGGACTCGATCAGCGTCTCGGGAATTGCAGCGCAATTGACGGCGATGAAAGGTTGGTCGCGCCGCGGGCTGATCCGGTGCAGCATGCTGGCGAACTTTTCCTTGCCCACGCCCGATTCGCCAGTGAAGAGCACCGTGGCCGAGGTGGGCGCCACGCGATGGAGCAGGTGGCATGCCGCGTTGAAAGCGGACGACGCGCCCACCATCGCGTCGCCCTTGCGCGGCGCCACCGGCAGCTCGGCGGCCTGCGGGGCCGTGCCGCCGTAGTGCTTCGTGCCCACGAAATCGCGCACGCGCAGGTACCGCATGTCCTCCTCGACATCGTCCCAGCGTTCGGCCGATTTGCCGATCACGCGGCACTGGCTGTCGCCCATGGAGCGGCAGGCAACTTCGCGAAACACCACCAGCCGGCCGAACAGGGTGCTGACGTAGCCGGTCGCGTAGCCCACCTGCATCCAGCACGCCGGTGAGCCGCCGATGCCGTAGGCCGCGATGTGCTCGTCGTCCTCGCTGGAGTGGTGCCAGAGGAATTCGCCCTCGTAGTCGGAGGTGTCGGGGTCATAGCGGGCATTCACCAG
>JAJNBO010000489.1 GCA_021156245.1 Ramlibacter sp.
GTTCGTTCCGTGCGTCGGTTACGGGACTGGGGGCTTTCGCCTTGGATACGGTGGGGGCTTCTACGACCGCACGCTGGCGACGCTGCTGCCGAAGCCTTACACCGTCGGATTGGGATTCAGCAACGGATTCATCGATGACCTCGAGCCGGAGCCGCACGACGTCCCGCTGGACGCTATCCTGAACGACAACGGCGTGGTGTGGCCGATCAACTCGACTGCATGACCTTATATGGGCTGATCGGCAGGTTCCTCCAGCGCCACAGGGCTTCCTATGCGGCGTCGGGCGCGATGCTGGCCGGGATCGCGGTGCTCACGGTCTGGATTCCGCGGCAGATCGGCCAGCTGGTCGACGGCCTCGTCGCGCGAGAGTTGCACGGCGCGTTGCTGCCGCGCGAGCTGGCGTGGCTGGTGGCTGCGGGGGTCGTGGTCTATTTCCTGCGCGTCGGCTGGCGGCTCAAGCTGTATGCGGCCGCGTACCGGCTCGGCGTCGAGCTGCGTGAGCGCCTGTACGCGCGGCTCTCTCTGCAGGGCGCGCATTTCTTCCAGGGTCGCCGCACCGGCGACCTGATGGCCCTCGGTACAAACGATATCGACGCGGTGGAGATGGCAGCGGGCGAGGCGATGCTGGCGGGCTTCGACGGTACGCTGACGCTGGTGCTGGTGGTGGCGATGATGTCCCTGGGCGTGCATTGGCAGCTGGCCGCCTTCGCGCTGCTGCCATTTCCATTGATGGCCCTGAGTTTCTGGTGGATCTCGCGCCACGTTCACGAGGCGTCCCGCCGTTCCCTCGACAGCTTCGGCGCCCTGAATGACCACGTGCAGGAAACGCTGTCGGGCGTGCGCACCATCCGCGCACTGGGCCTGCAGGCGCGCAGCGAGCGGCAATTCTCGACGCTCGCCGCAGCCGCGTCGGGCGCGAGCTTCGACGCCCAGCGCTGGGAAGCCGCTTACGAGCCCGCCGTCGGTTTCACTCTGAGCGCCGCCACGGTGCTGACGCTGGGTTACGGCGGCTGGCTGGTGTGGCAGGCGCAGCTCACCGTGGGCCAGCTCACCAGCTTCAGCCTGTACCTTGGGCAGCTGATCTGGCCCATGTTCGCGGCCGGCTGGGTGCTGTCGCTGCTGGAGCGCGGCAAGGCGGCCTGGAGCCGCCTGCAGCCGGTGCTGGACCAACCCCTCAGCGTGGACGACCACGGGACCGTGCCGCGGGTGACACCCGGTCCGCTTTCGGCGCAGGGCGTGCGCTTCGCCTATCCCGGCCAGCCGCGGCCGGCGCTCGATGGTGTCACGCTGGCGCTGCCGCCCGGCCGCACGCTGGGCCTGGTGGGGCCGACCGGTGCCGGCAAATCCACACTGCTGCGGTTGCTGCTGCGCCATCACGCGCCCGCTGAGGGCACGCTGCACTGGAACGGTGTCGAATTACGCGACTACACACTCGCGGCGCTGCGCGCGGCGATCGCGTGGGTGCCGCAGGAGCCCTTCCTTTTTTCTGCCTCCGTGGCGGAGAACATCGCGCTCGCGCGGCCGGACGCCACGCGCGAGCAGGTGGAACACGTCGCGCGACTGGCGGCAGTGCACGAGGACATCCTGCGCCTGCCGCAGGGCTATGACACGCCCGTCGGCGAACGCGGCGTCACGCTCTCGGGCGGCCAGCGCCAGCGCGTGGCGATCGCGCGCGCGCTGCTGGTCGATGCGCCACTGCTGGTGCTGGACGACGCGCTGTCCGCGGTGGACACCGACACGGAGGCGCGCATCCTTGCGCACCTTCGTGAGGCACGCGTTGGCCGCACCGTGATCATCGTGAGCCACCGCCTCAGCACCGTCGCCGACGCCGATGCCACGCTGGTGCTGCAGGACGGCCGTGTGATTGAACAGGGCGCGCACGCCGATCTCGTAGCCGCCAACGGTTGGTACGCGCGTCAATGGCGTTATCAGCAACTGCAAGCCAGTCTCGATGCAGAGTGATTCCATCGCCACCCCCGAGCTTCCCGCCGAGCCGGCGCAGCGCCGCCGCACGCTCAGCGACGCCGCGACGCTGCTCTTGCGCGCGGCCGCGCCGGACCGTCGCCACCTGGTGCGGGGCACGGCCTGGCTGGTGCTGGCCGCCGGCCTGGAGGCGCTGGGGCCGCTGATCGGAAAGTTCTTCCTCGACACCTACCTGCTGCCGCACCGCGCCGACCTGCCTGCGATGGCGGGCCTGCTGGCCGGTGCGCTGGTCGCGGGCATGTTGGCCAGCTACCTGCGCTACCTGCAACTGGCGCGCCTTGCCGGCCTGGCCATGCGTTCCGTGCAGCGCATACGCGAGAACGTGTACGGCCATGTGTTGCGGCTCCCCATGAGCTTCTTCGACCGTGCCATCACCGGCCAGCTCGTGAGCCGCGTCACCAACGACACCGAGGCCGTGAAGATGCTGTACGTGCAGGTGCTGTTCGTGATGCTCGACAGCGTGATCGTGCTGGCCGGCGCCATGATCGCGATGCTGTGGTTGGACTGGCGGCTGATGCTGATCGTCGCCACGCTGGTGCCGGCGGTGGTGTTGATCGTCATGTTGTACCAACGCCTTTCGGCGCCCGCCGTGACGCGCACACGCGAGCTGCGCAGCGAGCTCAACGCGCAACTGGCTGAATCGATTGCCGGCATGGCGGTGCTGCAGGCGGGCAACGCAACGGAACGCTTCGGCCAGCGCTTCGCTGGGATCAACGAGGCACATTACCACTCGCGCCAGCGCGAGCTGCGCGCCAACGCCTGGCTCCTGCGGCCGGTGCTCGACCTGCGCATCGCTCAGTTGGCGGCCCATCGCGATATTCTCGCGCGCGCTGGCGGCCAGCAGGAAGGGTTCCTGCGGCACCAGGCCCACGCTGTC
>JAJNBO010000490.1 GCA_021156245.1 Ramlibacter sp.
CCCGGCCATTGCGCTTGATGGCCTCGCTGCGGGCCAGCAGCACCTGCTGGAACAGGTTTCCGCTGAGCGCCTGCAGCCGCAGGCCGTGGAACAGGTCGGCCAGGGAGCTGGCCCCCAGCGCCACCAACGTGCCGGCGATGGCGAGCGTCACGACGGACTCGACGAGGCTGAAGCCGTGGGGGCGGTGGGTCATGCCCGCACGATAGGCAGCCGGGGCGGCGCGCGCAGTGCGTTGCTGGCAGCGGCAGCGTGACGGAAGGCGCAGGTTTCTTGGCCCACAATGGCGCGATGCGGGGCCCGGACCACTGGATGCAGGAGGCGCTCGCGCTCGCCGCGCGGGCCGTCGGCGTGTCCGAGCCCAATCCTCGTGTCGGCTGCGTGATCGTGAGCGCGGACGGTCAGCGGGAGCTGGGACGCGGTCATACCCAGGCCGCGGGGCAGGCCCACGCCGAGATCATGGCGCTGCGTGACGCGGCCGGCCGCGGCATGGACGTGCGGGGCGCCACCGCCTTCGTGACCCTGGAACCCTGCGCGCACCACGGCCGCACCGGCCCATGCTGCGACGCGCTGGCGGCGGCGGGTCTGGGACGGGTCGTGGCGTCCCTGGCCGACCCGAATCCGCTGGTGGCGGGACAGGGATTCGCCCGATTGCAAGCCGCCGGCATCGCCGTGGAAACCGGCCTCGGGGCGCAAGCGAGCCGCGCCCTGAACATCGGCTTCTTCAGCCGCATGGTGCGCGGCGTGCCCTGGGTGCGCATGAAGATCGCGGCTTCGGTGGACGGGCAGACGGCGCTGGAGAACGGCCGCAGCCAGTGGATCACGGGCGAGGCGGCGCGCGCCGACGGGCATGCGTGGCGCGCCCGCGCGGGCGCCGTGCTGACCGGCATCGGCACCGTGCTGGAGGACGACCCCCGGCTGGACGTGCGCCTGGCGCCGGTCACCGTGCAACCGCCGCTGGTCGTGGTGGACAGCCGATTGCAGACGCCGTCAGGCGCCGCCCTCTTCCATGCGCAGCGCCCGGTGTGGATCTACGCGGCCGAAGGAGGCGCCGCCGCGCAGTCGGCGCTCGAGGAACGCGGCGCCACCGTCTCCCGCCTGCCCGGGCCGGGCGGCAAGGTCGACCTCGCGGCCATGATGAAGGATCTCGCGCAGCGCGGCGTCAACGAGCTGCACGTGGAAGCGGGGTTCAAGCTCAACGGGTCGCTGCTGCGCGAAGGCCAGGTGGACGAGCTCCTGCTGTACCTCGCGCCCAGGCTGCTCGGTTCCGGGATGGGCATGGCCCACATCGGGCCATTGCAGGAACTGGCCGGCGCGGTGGCGCTCGAATTCACGAGCGTCGAGCCCATCGGAGCGGATTTGCGGGTGCTTGCCACCGTCAAGGGCCGCGGTTTTCCGTAGGGTGGGTTCGCGCAGCGACCCCATCGGCGAGGTCCCCTGGCGAACCTGCGAGAATCGGGGCATGTTCACCGGCATCATCACCGGCGTCGGGCGTATCGCCGCCATCGACGACCTCGGCTCTTCACGGCAGCACGGCAAGCGGCTCACCATCGCCGCGCCCTCGGGCTACCTGGACGACGTCGGGCTGGGGGACAGCATCGCGCTCAATGGCGCTTGCATGACCGTGACGTCGCTCGACGCCAGCGCGGGCCGCTTCAGCATCGACATCTCGGCCGAATCCCTGGACAAGACCGCGGGCCTGGCCGAGCCGGGCCCAGTGAACCTGGAGAAGGCCCTGCGCCCGCAGGACCGCCTGGGCGGCCACCTCGTCTCCGGCCATGTCGACGGGGTCGGCTCGGTCACGAAGATGCGGCCGGTCGGCGAAAGCTGGGAGCTCGCGATCCTCGCCCCGCGCGAGCTGGGCAAGTACCTGGCGTACAAGGGCTCGATCACGGTCAACGGCGTGAGCCTGACCGTGAACACCATCGTCGACCGGGAGGACGGCACCGAGCTGTCCATCAACCTCATTCCCCACACCGTGGACAACACCGCGCTGCACGCGCTCCAGGCCGGCAGCCGGGTCAACCTCGAGATCGACCTGATCGCTCGCTACGTGGAGCGCATGCTTGGCGCCGGAAAGGTTCCCGCATCATGAACGCACGCCAGCAACTCAAGCCCGTTCCCGTCGCGCCGGTCGAGGAGATCGTCGCCGAGATCCGCGCCGGCCGCATGGTGATCCTGGTCGACGAGGAGGACCGGGAGAACGAGGGCGACCTCGTGCTCGCCGCCGAACACGTGACGCCGGAAGCCATCAACTTCATGGCGCGCTTCGGCCGCGGCCTGATCTGCCTCACGCTCACCCGCGACCGCTGCGAGCGCCTGCAGCTGCCGCCGATGGTCGCGCGCAACGGCACCAAGATGGGAACCGCGTTCACCGTCTCCATCGAGGCGGCGGAAGGCGTGACCACGGGCATTTCCGCCGCCGACCGCGCGCGCACTGTGCAGGCGGCCGTGGCGCGCGACGCGCGCGCGAGCGACCTCGTGCAGCCGGGCCACATCTTTCCCCTGCAGGCGGTCGATGGCGGCGTCCTCATGCGCGCGGGCCACACCGAAGCCGGATGCGACCTCGCCGCGATGGCGGGCTGCACGCCCGCTGCCGTGATCTGCGAGGTGATGAAGGACGACGGCACCATGGCCCGCCTGCCGGACCTGCAGCTCTTCGCCGCCGAACATGGCCTGAAGATCGGCACCATCGCCGACCTGATCGGCCATCGCAGCCGCACGGAAAGCCTGGTGGAGAAGCTCGGCTCCCGCCCGCTGCAGACGGCCTATGGCGAGTTCGTGGCGCACGCCTGGCGCGACAAGCCCAGCCAGGGGCTGCATCTCGCGCTGGTGCGGGGGACGTGGCAACCGGA
>JAJNBO010000491.1 GCA_021156245.1 Ramlibacter sp.
GGCGCAGGACTTCAAGGCCGGCAACCCGGTCAAGGGCGGCACCATCTACCTGACCGCGGCCGACGAGAACGGCATGATGATCAGCTTCATCCAGAGCAATTACATGGGCTTCGGATCGGGCTGCGTCGAACCCACCTTCGGCGTCAGCCTGCAGAACCGCGGCCACGGTTTCAGCACGCAGCCCGGCCCGAACCAGGTGGCGCCGGGCAAGCGGCCCTTCCACACCATCATCCCGGCCTTCCTGACGAAGGACGGGGCTCCGGTGATGAGCTTCGGCGTGATGGGCGGCAACATGCAGCCGCAGGGCCACATGCAGACGCTGGTGCGCATGATCGACTACCACCAAAGTCCCCAGGCGGCTTGCGATGCGCCGCGCTGGCGCTTCAATTCAGGCCTGGAGATCAACGTGGAGCAGCAGATGCCGCAGGCGACGGTGCAGGAGCTGATCGGCCGCGGCCACCGCATGGACGTGATCAACGACAACTACCAGGACTTCGGCGCCGGCCAGTTCATCTGGCGCATGGGCGATACGAAGAAGGAAGGATACGTCGTCGCGTCCGACTCGCGAAGGGACGGCCTGGCCGCGGGCTTCTAGGCTCGCCCGGTCCTGAAGGGCCAGAAGGCTGGGATAATCGACGGGTAGTGAAGGCCCAATGATTCCTGTCGAAGTCGCCCCGCTGGAGGCCCGCCAGTTCCAGCTGCTCGTCCAGCGCAGCGGCGCGGACCCCCACCATTTCAAGCTCCGCAAGTTCGCGCTCCCTGAAGGTGCGGGCTTCCGCGTGCGTGTCGTCGGCCGCGGCGCGGCGACGGTGTACGAGACGCGGGAGCACGGCGCCTGGACCGCGAGCTTTGCGGCCGACCTCGACAAGGGCCTGTTCGGTCCGAAAGGCCGGCCGCCCCCGCCGGCATCGATCGCGAAGGCGCTGTCCCTGGTCGAAACGGAACTCGCGCGCAACGGCTTGATGGGCTTGCTGCGCGTGCTCAACTCCCGCGTGCCCCACCGCTTCACCGCTGTGTACCGTCTGGACCGGCACATGCTGGTGAACGTGGGCACCTTCGACAAGCACATGCACCTGGAGGCGCTGGACCTCCGGGCGGTCCCGCTGAAGGACAGCTACTGCCAGTTCGTGCTGCGCGACGGCCTGTTCCTCACGGACGATTCCGGCAAGGACGTGCGCCTCGGCGGCCATCCTTACGCGGGAATCGTCGGCTCGTACATCGGCGTGCCGATCTCGCGCACGCCGGGTTCGCTGGACGGCACCCTGTGCCATTTCGACCTGGCTTCCCAGCCGGTCAGCGACGACGAATACCTGCTGCTCGAACGCGCCGCGGACCTGCTGCCGGCGTTCCTGGGCTAGCCAGACACCCCGCCACGCTCAGCGGCATCCATGGTTCTCCGCGTCCTTCGCCGACGCGCTGCCGTTCCACGTCGTCTTCTTCGGGTACACGCAGATCGGATGAGCCGTGCCGTTGTCGCGGGAGCGGATGACCATCTGGTCCGGAGCCTGCCCGCGTTCCACCCAGTCCACCAGAGCGCTGAACAGCGGATCCTGCTCGCGCGTGGGGTTCTGGTTGGCGTTGCCCGGCAGCATCGGCATCGGGACGACGCCGTTGTTGCCGCTGACGGTGAAGGCGCGGCCCTGCGAGCTGTGCGCCATGCCCGGGATGTTGTACATGCGCAGGAACTGCTGCGTCTGCGCGTCGCCGCCCGCCGCGGCCTTCACGCGCTCGTAGTAGTTCACCGAGCCCTGCGGAGGGATGACGTCTTCCGCCAGCCCGCTCCACAGGATCATCTTGCGGCCCAGGCTGCGAAAGCGCGCCAGCTCCGGCTTGTCCGCCATGTATTCGACCAGCAGGGGTTGGCTGGTCGCTCGCTGGAACGCGGCGGCGTAAGTGGCATGGCTCAACTCCTGCCAGCGGTTGCGGTCGGTGGTCGATGCGTTCGCGATGGGGATGGCAGCGCCTGCGCTGGCGTCGCCGGCATAGCGCACGTCGCCCATCGCGATGGCCAGCACGTCGGTGCTGGCGCTGGTGATCACGCCGTTCAGGCTGGCTCCGCGCATGAAGCCCCACCACAGTTGCTTCGGTCCCAGCACGGCGCCGCTGCGGTTGGCGTACGACTGTCCCGTGGCGGGGACGTAGCTGCCGTCGGGGGTCGGGCCGTACCAGATCTTGTTGAGCGCCAGCGCCTCTTTGGCCGTCATGCAGGTCGCCGCGTCCGCGTTGGTGCCCAGCACGCCTTCACCGACGACGCTGGTGCAGAGCGCTCCTGCCTCGCGCAGCGGATCGTAGGTGCACGCTGCCGGATCGAGCAGGAAGCCGAGCTTCTCGCGATCGCAGCTGGCCACCGCTCGCGCATTCACCGCGGCCACCTTGCGTGCGAACGCCGTCGCTGCGGGCTTGTCCAGCGCCGTGAAGCCCAGCTCCGTCTTCATCACGATTTGCGGATACAGGCCGGCCAGGCTGAACTTCGTCGCACTCACCGCCGGCTGCCCGATCAGGTAGCCGTCGTAGTGCTCAGGCCATTCCTGCGCCGACTTCAGGCCTTGCCGCCCGCCTTGCGAGTGGCCGTCGTAATAGGAAAAGCGCGGGGCGCGGCCGTAATACGCTTCCACCAGGGCACGCGTCTTCACGGCCTGCTCGTGGATCGCGCGGTTGCTCATGTCCCACAACACGTCCTGGTTGATGCTCCCGTTCGAGAGGAACGCGAAGGAGGGGTCCTGATAGTGCGGCTGGCCGCCGTCGTGCGTGCCGGAGACATAGCCCATGTTCGCATTCACGAGCGCGGGCAGCTTGCTGCCGATCTTGTCCGGATAGCGATGGCCGCCACCCACCCAGCCGCCACCGCCG
>JAJNBO010000042.1 GCA_021156245.1 Ramlibacter sp.
CGACGGTAGGGCGGCCGCGCGAATCCCAGATGCGGCGGGCGTGGACGTGTTGGATGGTCATGCGGCGAATTCCAGGGTCCAGCGGACCGCGACGGTTTCCAGGGAAGAGGGGGCCTGCTGCAGCAGCGCGATCGCGGCGCTTCGAACGGCGGCGCGCTGGGGCTGCGTGAGGTATTCGACCGGTGACTTGCCGTCGATCCGTGCCAGCGCCAGCCCGGGCAGCAGGGTGGCGACGCGTTCCTGCAGCGTCGCCGGCGGCTCCCAATGGACATGCGCGATGTACGCCTGCGCGAAGCCATGGAAGGCCTGCATCAGCGCGTGGCCGTGGGCCGGCAAATGGGCGGTCTTGAGCAGGAAATGGTTGAGGCAGAAGGCGACGTCGAAGGCCGGATCGCCGAACCAGGCGCACTCCGCGTCCAGCAGCACGGGCCCGTGCGGTCCCGACAGGATGTTCTTCGGGCTCACGTCGCCGTGCACCAGCACGCGCCGCGTCGCGCCGGTGCGCTCCACCAGCATGTGCAGGCGCTCGGCGAGCGGCGGATGTTCGCGCGCAGCCTCGACCAGGTAGGGCTCCAGCCGAAGCGCATGGAAGTTGGCGTCGGTGGCAAACCGTTCGGCTACCGCCGGGTCGTCGGCCGTGGCGGCGTGGATGCGACCGAGCACGTCGCCCACGAAGCGGGCGAGCGGCACGTCCACCCGCCCGGCCAGCAGCTGCGACTTCCAGTTGCGGTATTCGTCCCCCAGGAAGGGCATCACGAAGCTCTGGGTGGCGGCGTCCTCTCCCAGCACGGCCGGAACCCGCCCCGGCACGATGCCCGCAGCCGCGCGCAGCCAGGCGATCTCGGAGAACACGCGCTCGACCGGGACCTCCCAGTCCTTCGCCACCTTCAGCTTGGGCAGCGCCTGCTTGACGCAGTAGCGGCCGGAGCGCAGGTCCACCCGGTAGATGCCGGAGGACACGCCGCCGGCCAGCGCCACCGCGCGCACGTCCTCGTCCGGCTGCGCCAGGCCCAAGGCAAGGAAGATGCGCCGCATCGCGGCCGCATCGTGCGCGAGATCCACATGACCCATGGGCGGATTATGGTCGGGTGCAAGCGGATGCCGCGTTCCGTGCGCTAGCATGCGTGCCCTGCACATGGCGCGCGACAAGGAATCCAAGTGACTGCATCGACCCCTCCGCTCCAGGTCGCCGTGATGGGGGCCGGCGCCGTCGGCTGCTACTTCGGCGGCATGCTCGCCCGCGCCGGCCACGACGTTACGCTGGTGGCGCGGCCCGCGCACGTGGAAGCCGTGCTGCGCGACGGCCTGCGGATGGAAACCAGGACCTTCGACGAGCGGGTGCGCGTCAAGGCGACGGAGCAGCCAGCCGGCGCGAACGGAGCGGACCTGGTGCTGTTCTGCGTCAAGTCGATGGACACCGAAGCTGCCGGAATGCAAGTGAAGCCGTTCCTGCGACCGGACACGCTGGTGCTGTGCCTGCAGAACGGCGTGGACAACGCAGACCGCCTGCGCACGGTGCTGCCCGAGCACGAGGTGGCAGCCGCCGTCGTGTACGTCGCCACCGAGATGGCGGGCCCTGGGCACCTCAAGCACCACGGCAGGGGCGAATTGGTCGTCGAGCCGGCACATGGCATCGATCGCCTGGCCGCTGCGCTCACCGCGGCGGGTGTGCCGACGGAGGTGTCGCCGAACGTGCGCGGCGCCCTGTGGATGAAATTGCTGCTGAACTGCGCGTACAACGCCGTCTCGGCCATCGCGCAGCAACCTTATGGCGAGAACGTGAAGGGCGCGGGCATCTGGGACGTGATGCACGACGTGGTGGACGAAGGCCTCGCCGTCGCCAAGGCGGATGGCGTGCAGGTGCCCGGCGACCCGCATGCGGCCACGCGCAAGCTGGTGGAAAGCATGCCCGCGCAGTACTCCTCCACGGCGCAGGACCTGGCGCGCGGCAAGCCGACGGAGATCGACTTCCTCAATGGCTACGTGGTGCGCCGGGGCCAGGCGCTCGGCGTCCCCACGCCCGCCAACCGCGTGCTCTGGGCGCTGGTGAAGCTGCTCGAGGCCAAGCGCTGACCCCACCCCCGCGCCCGGGCTGGCTGGTCGCCAACCTCGTGTCCCAGCTCGCCTTCGGGCTGCTGGCGATGACCATCACCCTGCCGTCGATGCAGGACTGGCCCGCCGAGTTCGGGGCCAGCCAGGCGGCCGTGCAGCTCACCTTCAGCGGCTTCGTCATCGCATACGGCGGCTTGCAGCTGGTGTACGGCGCCGTGTCCGACCGCGTCGGCCGCAAGCCTTTGTTGCTGCTCGGGCTGGCGTTGGCCGCGCTGGGCTCGCTGGGCGCGGCCGTGGCGCCCAACCTGGCGCTGCTCACGCTGGCGCGCGTGCTGCAGGGCGCGGGCGCCGCCGCCGGCATGGTGCTCGGCCGGGCGATGGTGCAGGACCTCTTCACCGGCCCCGAGCGCACGAAGATGATGGCGTTCATCGGCATGACGATGGGCGTGTGCCCGCCGCTGGCAACGCTGATCGGGGGCCAGTTGCACGTGCGCTTCGGGTGGCGCGCCAACTTCGTGCTGATGACAGTGGTGGCTTGCCTGTTGTTCCTGGCTGCGTGGCGGGGGCTCCCGGTGCGCGCTGCCGATGCCGGGCGCAAGGCGGGCGGCCTGCGCGAACTGCTGGCCGGCTATCGCCGGCTGCTCGGCGAGCCGTCCTTCCTGCTGTTCGTGACCATGCTGGCCTCGACGACGGCCACCTTCTACACCTTCCTCGGCGGGGCCCCGATCGTGCTGAAGGCCTACGGCGTGACGCCCGAACGCGTCGGCTGGTACATCATGTGCATCCCCGTTGCCTACATCTTCGGCAACCTGTGGACGAGCCGCCTGATCCGCGGCAGCAGCGACCGCCGCATCATGGCGCTCGGGCAGCTGCTGACCGTGTGCGGCCTGCTGCTGGTGCTGGCGCTCGGACTGGCAGGGTTGGGAAGTCCGCTCGCGCTGGCCTTGCCTCTGTTGCTGCTCGGCGTGGGGCACGGCCTGCTGGCACCGCCGACGCTGGCCGGAACGGTCGGCCTGGTACCCGCGCTGGCAGGATCCGCCGCGGCGGTCGGCGGGCTGCTGCAACAGGTGAGCGGCGGCGTGGGCGCGTTCGCGGTCGGGCTCGTGCCCAACGAGGGCCAGGTCAACCTCGCCTTGCTGATGCTCGCCTGGACGGCGTGCGGCGTAGCGGCGCAGTTGCTGTTGCGCCGGCGCTAGGAGCCTGCGCGCTGGTGGCGCAGGAAGAACGCCGCCATCGCCTCGGACGCGCTCGGTCCCTGTGGATCGGTGAACGAGCCGGCCTTGTCGCCGCCCGACCACGCGTGCGGCCCGGCAGTCACTTGCCAGGTTTCGACGTGCGGAATGCCGTCGGCCCGCACCCAGCAGACGCGCTTGGCCGCCCGCGCGCTCGACACTCCCTCTTCGCGCCGCTCCAGCTGCGCACCAGCGGCGCCGGCCGCGGACACTTGCCGCTGCACGATGGCTTCACCATTCGCTGGCGCCACCGTCTTGTCCCCGCTGCCGTGGAAGACGATGGTGGGAATCGACGACGTCGGTGCGGCACGCGGCGACGAGGTGCCCTTGCGCATCGCGCTGAACGCGGACTGCACGTCGTGTGCGGCCCGAGGCGGCAGGCCGGAATGGATGCCGACGGCGGCGAAGATGTCGGGGTACAGGTCGCCCAGCGTCGCGGCCATGGCGCCGCCCGCGGACAGCCCCGCGACATGGACGCGGCGCGGGTCGCCTCCATGTTCGGCGACCACCGACTGGACCAGTGCCGCGATCATCGCGGGCTCGCCGCCGCCACGGGCCTGGTGTTGCGGCTCGAACCAGTTCCAGCAGCCCATCTGGTTGGACTTGCGCAGCTGTTCGGGATAGAGCACCAGGAAACCCTGCCGCGCGGCGACGTCGTTCATGCGCGTGCCGCGGGCAAAGTCCTCGGAGTCCTGCTTGCAGCCGTGCAGCATGACGACGACCGGAAGCAGCGCGACCGGATCGGCCCTTTCGGGTTCGTACAGGCGGTAGCGCCAGCGGCGCCCGCCGTGCGCGAACGTGTGCGCCGTGAAGGAAGCGCCCCGGGGTTGCGGGGCCTGCCGCAGCTCCGTCGCGATGAGTGGTGCGTCGCCGGCGATCTCCCGGAACGGAACGTCGATGGCGTCGTCCGTGGGCTCGAGCTCCGGTTCCGGCGCCCCATGCTGGCGCTCCTCGCCCCGTCCCAGTGCCTGCTGGATCACCCGCGTCGCCTCCGCAAGGCGTCCTTCGCGGGTGAGCTGGGTCGCCCACGCCATGGCGTCTGCAGTCTTGCCCATCACCGTCCTTCGATATGGTTGTTGCACTGCACCATATCAGGCGGGAGGGCGGGATCACAAGCCGTGATCCCGCTTTATTTCAGCTGAGCCAGTCTCGCGTCAGCTTGCGCCGCCCAGCACTTCGCCGAACAGTTGCCACTGCTTACCGGTGAACCGGGAAAGTTGCGCCTGGCTGACCGGTGCGTGGTCCGTGGGGCCGGTGTTCATCGCAATGCCGGGCAACAGCAGGCCGGGCTTGAAGTTCCTCAGGCTTTCGGCTTGCCGCTTGATGTTCTCCGTCGACACGTCGTTGCCGCACTGCTTGAGGACCTGCACCATCGTCTGCGCCGAGAGGTACGCATAGATGTTGGTGGCGTCGTCCACGTTGCCTTCGCGATAGTGGCGGCCCATGAACGCGCGCCATTCCAGCATGGCCGGGTCGTCCTTCCACTGCGGATCCGTCGCGTCCTTGTAGTACTGGACGGTGACGAGGCCGATCGACTTGTCGAGACCCGCCGGCGTGAGCACCGACCCGACCGACGCGCCGACGTTGTTCAGCAGGTGCAGCGGCTTCCAGCCGGTGTCGAACGCCGCGCGGACCGCCTGCGCCGCGAACTTGGGCGTGGTGATGTTGATGAACGTGTCCGCGCCCGAGGCCTTGAGCGACAGGATCTGCGAGTCGACGGTGGGATCCGTGACTTCGTAAGTGGCCTGCGCCACGACCATCTTCGCGTTGGGGCCCTTGAGGACGTGCTTCACGCCTTCGAGCACGTCCTTGCCGTAGTCGTCGTTCTGGTAAAGGATGGCGATCTTCGCGTTGGGCTTCTCCTTCATCAGGTAGCGCGCGTAGATCTCGCCTTCGGTCTGGTAGCTCAGGTTGAAGCCGAAGGTCCAGGGATAGTTCTTCGGGTCGTTCCACTTCGTGGCGCCGGTGGCCACGAAAAGGTGCGGCACCTTCTTGGCGTTGACGTACTTGTGGATCGCCGTGTTGCTCGGCGTGCCCAGGGTCTGGAACAGGGCGAGCACCTGTTCCTGCTCCACCAGCCGCCGCACCTGCTCCACGGCCTTGGGCGGGCTGTACCCGTCATCCAGCGAGATCAGGTTGATCTTGTGCCCGTTGACGCCGCCGGCGTCGTTGATCATCTTGAAGTACGCCTGGTGCAGCCGGCCGATGGTGCCGTACGCCGACGCCGGGCCGCTGTAGGGCATCGTCTGCCCCAGCTTGATCTCCTTGCCTTGCGCGCGCACCAGTGCCGGCAGCGCCAGCGCCGCCGACGCACCGAGGACCTGCCTTCTCGAAACGGGTTTCATGGTTGGTTCCTTTCCCAGGAGAGGGAGACACACATCACAGAGGGCGCGCCTCGCTGCGCGCTTGCCGCCTGGCCAGCCTGTGGCGCACCAGCCTGAGGAGGCCGGCGACGCCCGTGGGCATCAGGTACATGAAACCGATCAGGAAGATCCCGTAGATCGCCCAGGGGGCGGCGCGGGAGATCTGGTCGGCGATATTGGGGATGAACTGGATGAACAGCGCGCCATAGATGGCGCCCGAGATCGATGCGAGCCCGCCCACGACCACGCCGACGAGCAGCGTGAGCGACAGGAAGACGGAGAACGAGTCGGGCGACGCGAACTGCACCGCGATGGCGGACAGCGCGCCGGCGACGCCGGTGTAGAGCGCGGAGACGCCGAACGTCAGCGACTTGTACATCGCGGTGTTCACGCCCATGGCCTGCGCGGCGATGGGCTGGTCGCGGATGGCCACCAATGCGCGGCCGACGCGTCCGCGCAGCAGGTTCCAGCCCGCGAAGAACAGCAGGACCACCCAGAACAGGGTGAAGAAGTAAAGCCACTGGTCCTGGTTCAAGGGCACGCCCGCCGGCGCCTCCGGCTTGAGGATCACCACGCCCATGGCGCCCCCGGTCCACTGTTCCAGCGACTTGTGCTTCAGGATCTGCGGCATCGCCACGCCGAGGGCGAAGGTGGCGAGTGCGAGGTAGAGGCCTTCGAGGCGCAGCGCCGGCAGGCCGAACAGGAAACCGGCGACCAGGCACACGATGCCCGCCACGGGGATCGTCGCCCAGTACGGCCAGTTCGCCTTATCCATCAGGATGGCGGCGGTGTACGCGCCGATCGCGAAGAACGCGCCATGGCCCAGCGAGATCTGCCCGTTGTACCCGGTGAGCATGTTCAGCCCGAGCAGCGCGATGGCGTAGGCCAGCGCCAGCGTGAGCTGGAAGACGCGGTAGTTGCCCAGCACGAAGGGCAGGGCGCAAGCGATGACCAGCAGCGCGACGAGTCCGAGCACCTGCCGCTGGCTCAGCGCGGGCTTGGGCGCGGCGGCGGGAGTGAAGTCGGCCATGCGTCAGACCCTCGCCACGTGGACCCGGCCGAACAGCCCGGACGGTTTGAGTACCAGCACGGTGACGATGATCACCAGCGCCACGGTCAGCTTGAGGTCGGTGCCGAGGTAGATGCCCACCACGTTCTCCAGCACGCCGACGATGAAGCCGCCGACCACGGCGCCGCCGGGGCTGTCGATGCCTCCCAGCAGGGCGCCGGCGAAGGCGTAGAGAAGGATGCCGCCCATCATGTTGGGCTCGAGGAACACGACGGGCGCCACCATCATCCCGGCCACCGCGCCGATGGCGGAGGCCAGGCCCCAGCCGAGCGCGAGCATCCAGCCGACGCGCACGCCGACGAGCCGGCTGGACACCGGGTTCTGCGCCGCCGCGCGCATCGCCAGGCCCAAGGGCGTGAAGCGGAAGAAGGCGAACACCAGCGCCAGCACCACCAGCGTCACCGCGACGGAGCCGACGCCGTGGGCGCTCATGCCGAACACCGGCTGCGACGGAAACGGGCTGGGGAAGGGCTTGATCGTGTAGCTGTAGATCCAGCCGGCGATGCTGTTGAAGATGACCAGCAGGCCGATGAAGACGATGACGACCGAGAGCACCGGCGCGTTCTCGACGGGCCGGATGATCACCCGCTCGATGATGACGCCCCCCACGAACGCCAGCACCACGGTCATGAAGAAGGCCACCCAGTACGGCATGCCCGCCTGCAGCAGCGACCAGCAGATGTAGGTGGCGAACATCGCGATCTCGCCCTGCGCGAAGTTCACCAGGTGCGTGGCCTGGTAGATCATCACCAGCGCCAGCGCCACGCTGGCGTAGATGCCGCCGGTGGCGAGGCCGGAGAGGACTTGGGGGAGCAGCTGGTCCAAGCGTTTCCTCCTCAATAACCCAGGTACGAGCGGCGCACCGCCTCGTCGTTGCGGATGGATTCGGCGCTGCCGGAGATCACCACGCGCCCGGTCTCCAGCAGGTAGGCGTGGTCGGCCAGCTTCAGCGCCAGCGCGGCGTTCTGCTCCACCAGCAGCATGCTGGTGCCTTCCTTCTGGTTGATCTCGCGGAAGATCGAGAACAGCTCCTGCACGATCCGCGGCGCCAGCCCGAACGATGGCTCGTCGAGCAGCAGCAGCCGGGGGCGCAGCATCAGCGCCCGCGACACCGCCAGCATCTGCTGTTCGCCGCCCGACAGCGTGCCGGCCTGCTGCTTGCGCCGCTCGCGCAGCCGCGGGAAGTACTGGTAGATGCGCTCGTAGTCCGCTTCCACCTGCGCCTTGTCGCGACGGGTGTAGGCACCCATGCGCAGGTTCTCTTCGGCCGTGAGGTGCAGGAAGGTGCCGCGGCCGTCCGGCACGTGGGCCACCCCCATGCGCACGATGGCCTCCGTGGCCTTGCCGTCGATGCGCTGGCCCGCCAGCGTGATCTCCCCCGCAGTCTTCACCATGCCGCACATCGCGCGCAAGGTGGTCGTCTTGCCCGCACCGTTGGCGCCGAGGATGGTGGTGATGCCGCCGGAGCGTACGTCGAAGTCGATGCCGTGCAGCACGCGCGTGGCACCGTACTGCGCGTGCAGCTTGCGCACCTGGAGCAGGGCTTCGCTCATTCCGCTTCCACTCCGAGGTAGGCCTTCACCACGTCTTCGTTCGCCTGGACCTCGGCCGGCGTGCCGTCCGCGATCTTCCTGCCGAAGTCCAGGGCCACCACCTGGTCGGACACGCGCATCACCAGGTTCATGTGGTGCTCCACGAGCAGGATGGTCAGCGACAGCTCGGAGCGGATGCGCTTGAGCAGCTCGCGCAGCACGTCCACCTCTTCGTGGTTCAGGCCGGCAGCCGGCTCGTCGAGCAAAAGCAACGTGGGTTGCGCCATGAGGGCGCGCGCCAGTTCCACGCGCTTCTGCCAGCCGAAGGGCAGGTCGGCGACCGGGCGGTGGGCCTCGCTGGCCAGGTCCAGCAGGCGGATCGTCTCCCGGGCGCGGGCGGCGAGGGCCTCCTCCTCGCGCCGCACGTGCGGCAGCCGCAGCGCATTGGCCAGGAAGCCGCTGCCGGTGCGGCAGTGGCCTCCCAGCATCACGTTGTCCTGCACGCTCATCGTGCGGAACAGCGCCAGGTTCTGGAAGGTGCGGCCGATGCCGAGGGACGCGATGTGATGCGCCGCGTGATCCGTGAGGGGGCGGCCTTCGAACAGGATGCGGCCCTCGCTGAAGGTGTAGAGGCGCGACAGGCAGTTGAAAAGGGTGGTCTTGCCGGCGCCATTGGGGCCGATCAGCCCCGCGATCGTGCCGGGCCGGACCTGGAAAGAGACGCGCTCCAGCGCGGTGATGCCCCCGAATCGCACGGTGACATCGCTGACGTCGAGCAGCACTGGCGGTGGGCTTGGAGTCATCGGTCCGAAGTCGGTCGTCTCCTCAAGCCGTGCTTATGCGCCCAAGATGCGCGCCGGGCATACCGTGGAAACCCCTCGCCATGTCGCGTCCGCGTCAAGCGGACGCGGCTGCCAGCTCAGCCGTGGGCCTTGGGTTCGGGGCTGGCCGTCTTCCCCAGCTCGTCTTCGGCGGGCTGCAGCACGCCCAGCAGGTCGGACGTGGTGCGCAGGATCAGGCCCACCCCGGCCTCGCGCAGTTCCCGCTCGGTACCGAAGCCGCAGAGCACCCCGACCGTCTGCGCGCCCGCGGACAGGCCCGTGCGCACGTCGATGGTGGTGTCGCCGATCATCAGGCAGGCGCCGGGCTCCACGCCCATCTGCTCGGCGGCATACAGCAGGGGCTCGGGGTGCGGTTTCATCCGCCGGGTGGTCTGCGCGCCGATCACGGCCTTGAACAGGTCGCGCACGCCGTAGTGTTCGAGGAAGCGCTCCACCCGCGGAGCGCCGCCGGTCGAAATCGTCACCATGGGGTAGTGCTCGGCGAGCTTGACCAGCATCTCCTTCACGCCGGCCACCATCTCGTGCGGCACTTCATCCAGCGCTTCGGGGTTGCGGGTGTGGCCGGGGTCGTCCCCGCGCTGGCGCGTGGCCTTGATGCGCTCGCGCAGGCGCGTCACGGGGACGTCGAGGCCCAGGTGGTCCAGCAGCGCATAGGCCCCGTGCACCGGTGTCTCCAGGCCCATGACGACCTGGCGTGCGATCCGTTCGCTGCGCCGGCCGCTCACGCCCGGCACGGCGTCGATCATCTTCGCGAGCTGGGCCACGAGGTGGTCGTCGGTGTCGGCGATGGTGCCGTCCACGTCGAAGCACAGGGCGCGGATGCGGGTGAGGTCGAGGCTCATCGGGAGCGGGGTGAAAGGGGTTGCTCCCAGAATAAGGGAAGCCGGGGCGCCGCCGTGTCAGCGCAAGGCTCAGCGTGCGGCGGCCGCCCGGGCGCGCACCGGCTTTTCGGCCAGGTTGCCCCAGGTCCCCAGGTTGGCGGATTTCAGCAAGGGCGACGCATCTGACGACAGCGCCAGCTCCTCGGCCGCGCGGAGCAGCGCGGGGCCGAATTGCTGCATGCGCTTGAGCGTAAGCCGGGACGACGGCCCGGCCACCACGATCACGCCGGTGGCCGGACCGTCCCCCTTCCGCACCGGCGCTGCCATCGAGCTCATGCCCGGCGCGTACACATCCTGGATGATGCTGTAGCCGCGCTTGCGATGTTCGGCCAGCAGCTTGAGAAGGGCCTTGATGCTCGTCGGGGCATTGGGGCCGTAGTGGCGGGGGTCGCCGAGGCCCTGGCGGGTGACGTACTCGATCGCACGATCCTCCGGCAGCGTCATCAGCCAGGCGTGGCCGCCGGCGCTGCACGACAGGCGCAGGTTCAGCCCCATGTCCGGGTCGTACAGCAGTCCCGAGCGTGCGCCCTGGGCCTTCGCCACCAG
>JAJNBO010000492.1 GCA_021156245.1 Ramlibacter sp.
GTCGGAGTACTACGCTCCGAAGAACTTCAACTTCTGGTACTTCTTCGGCTCGCTGGCGCTGCTGGTGCTGGTGATCCAGATCGTCACCGGCATCTTCCTCGTGATGCACTACAAGCCCGACGCGAACCTCGCCTTCGCCTCGGTCGAGTACATCATGCGCGACGTGCCGTGGGGCTGGCTGATCCGCTACATGCACTCCACCGGCGCCTCGGCGTTCTTCGTGGTGGTGTACCTGCACATGTTCAAGGCCATGATCTACGGCAGCTACCGCAAGCCGCGCGAACTGGTCTGGATCTTCGGCTGCACGATCTTCCTGATGCTGATGGCCGAAGCCTTCTTCGGCTATCTGCTGCCCTGGGGCCAGATGTCCTACTGGGGCGCCCAGGTGATCGTGAACCTGTTCGCCGCCGTGCCTTTCGTGGGCCCGGACCTGGCGCTGCTGATCCGCGGTGACTACGTCGTCTCCGACGCGACGCTCAACCGCTTCTTCAGCTTCCACGTCATCGCCATCCCGCTGGTGCTGATCGGCCTGGTCGCCGCCCACCTGCTGTCGCTGCACGACGTCGGGTCCAACAACCCGGACGGCGTGGACATCAAGGGCCCGAACGCCCCCAAGGACGCCGCCGGCCATCCTCTGGACGGCATCCCGTTCCACCCGTACTACAGCGTGCACGACATGGTCGGCGTCGGCGTGTTCCTGATGGTTTTCAGCGCCATCATCTTCTTCGCGCCGGAACTGGGCGGCTACTTCCTGGAGTACAACAACTTCATTCCGGCCGACCCGCTGAAGACGCCCGCGCACATCGCGCCGGTCTGGTACTTCACGCCGTTCTACTCGATGCTGCGCGCCACGACCGACGTGATGGTCGACGTGTTCTGCGTGGTGATCGCGCTGGCCGCGCTGTTCGCCATCTGGAAGGGTCGCCTGTCCTTGGTGGGCAAGGTCGCCGCCGTGGTCGCCGCGGTCGTGGCCATCGTGCTGCTCAAGACCTTCGACGCCAAGTTCTGGGGCGTGGTGGTGATGGGCGGCGCCGTGATCATCCTGTTCTTCCTGCCCTGGCTGGACCACAGCCCCGTGCGGTCCATCCGCTACCGTCCGGGCTGGCACAAGTGGCTGTACGCCATCTTCGTGGTCGACTTCATCGTCCTCGGCTACCTGGGCATCCAGCCGCCGTCCGACATCAAGACGCTCGTGGCCCAGGTCGGCACGCTCTTCTACTTCGGCTTCTTCCTGCTGATGCCGTGGTGGAGCCGCCTCGGCGCCTTCAAGCCGGTGCCCAACCGCATCACGTTCGCGCACTGAAGCCGGAGCCAAGCAGACATGAAAAAACTGATCCTCACCGTGATGCTGGCGCTCGGCGCCGCCGTGGGCGCACACGCGGCCGGCGGCGACGAGATCCACTGGGACAAGGCGCCCAGCCGGACCAACGACCTGCCCGCGCTGCAGAACGGCGCCAAGCTGTTCGTCAACTACTGCCTGAACTGCCACTCCGCCGCCTTCATGCGCTTCAACCGGCTGCAGGAGATCGGCATCTCCGAGCAGCAGATCAAGGACAACCTCCTGACCGTGACCGACAAGGTCGGCGACGTGATGAAGGCGCCGATGGACCCGAAGCAGGCCAAGGAATGGTTCGGCGGCGTGCCGCCCGACCTGACGCTGATCGCACGCTCGCGCTCGGGGCACGGCGGCACCGGCGCGGACTACCTGTACACGTACATGCGCACGTTCTACCGCGACGCCGAAAAGCCGACCGGCTGGAACAACCTGGCCTTCCCCAACGTCGGCATGCCGCACGTGCTGTGGGAGCTGCAGGGCGAGCGCGAGCCGGTGTTCGACAAGGTGACGGACCACGGCAAGGAGACGAAAATCTTCAAGGGCTGGAAGCAGGTCTCGCCCGGCGCCATGACGCCGCTGCAGTACGACGAAGCGGTGGGCGACCTGGTCGGTTACCTGCAGTGGATGGCCGAGCCGGCGCAGAACCAGCGCGTGCGCATCGGCGCCTGGGTGCTGCTGTTCCTGGGCGTGCTGACCGTGATCTTCTGGCGCCTGAACGCGGCCTTCTGGAAGAATGTGAAGTAAGGCGACGCGGCCCCGCTGGCGCGGGGCCTGCGTCCTTGTGTAGAGTGGGCTGCGTCGCGCACCCACTCTTTTTGGTTTCTAGGGGAATTTGAAATGATGGTGCTGTACTCGGGAACGACGTGTCCCTTCTCCCATCGCTGCCGCTTCGTGCTGTTCGAAAAGGGCATGGATTTCGAAATCCGTGACGTCGACCTGTACAACAAGCCGGAAGACATCAACGTCATGAACCCGTACGGCCAGGTCCCGATCCTGGTCGAGCGGGACCTGATCCTGTACGAGTCGAACATCATCAACGAGTACATCGACGAGCGCTTCCCGCACCCGCAGCTGATGCCCGGGGACCCGGTCGACCGCGCCCGCGTGCGCCTGTTCCTGCTCAACTTCGAGAAGGAACTGTTCGTCCACGTGTCCACCCTCGAGTCGCGCGCGGCCAAGTCCAACGAGAAGGCGCTGGAGAAGGCGCGCTCGCACATCCGCGACCGCCTGACGCAGCTGGCACCGGTGTTCCTGAAGAACAAGTACATGCTGGGCGAGAACTTCTCCATGCTCGACGTGGCCATCGCCCCGCTGCTCTGGCGACTGGACTACTACGGCATCGAGCTGTCGAAGAACGCGGCGCCGCTGCTCAAGTACGCCGAGCGGATCTTCTCGCGCCCCGCTTACATCGAGGCGCTGACCCCGTCCGAAAAGGTCATGCGCAAGTAAGCGCAGCGCCGCCAAGCAGTCCCGCCCATGAACGCGCTCGAGTCGA
>JAJNBO010000493.1 GCA_021156245.1 Ramlibacter sp.
AGCAAGAACCCGCTGCGCAAGATCACACGTGACAGCGAGAGCGTGGACATTGTCCGCGGCGAGCGCAGGCGTCGGCTGCACAAGGCCTTCCTGCGCTATCACGATGCCAACAACTGGCCCGTGCTGCGCGAAGCGCTCAAATCGATGGGCCGCGCCGACCTCATCGGCAGCGGCAAGCACCAGCTGATCCCGGCCTACCAGCCGATCACCGACGGCAGCTACCAGAGCGCGCGGCGCAAGAACTCCACGCCGACGCCAGTCAAGCCCGCGCCTGGGCGCATCCTCACCCAGCACACAGGCTTGCCGCCGCGGCCGGGTGTCACAGCCAAAGGCCCGCGCAAGCCACGCTAACAAATTGCTGTCATTGCGGGCTCGACCCGCAATCCATCGTGGCGTGCTGACAAACCATAATGCTGGCATGCAAACGCTACCAGCCGCTGGATGAGCTTGAACGAAACGTCGGCACGGCGCGTGGTGCTCGCCCAAGCCATCGAGACCACGGACAGCCAGGGCAAGCTCGTGAGCGAGGTCGAGCGCGAGCTCATCGACCGGCAAGCCCGCGAAGCCGCCCGATCCGCCGCGCGCGCCGCGGATATACCCGCCGACGATTTTCTCGACCTGCGGGCGCAGCGCGTGCTGTCCACCGTGGGCGGGCGCCACCAGGCTGTCGCGGCGCTGCAGGCTGCTTCTCCTTGGCGCAGTGGCCTCATGGTCGCCGTTCCGGTGGGCACGATGCTGCTGGGCGCGCTCACCGAGAGGATCGCCGACCCGCACCGCGTGGATCTGTTGTCGCTGCCGCTGCTGGCCATCATCTTGTGGAACGTGGCGATGTACATCCTCATGCTCGCGGGCGGGCTGCTGCCTCGGCGCGGCCTTGAAAATCCGGTGGTGGGTGGGCTGCGCCGCTGGTCCGCCGCGGGGTGGCGCAGCCGGTCGGGCCGATTGCGTGCCGACGTGACAGCGCAATTTCACCTGCTGTGGAATGCCGCGACGGCCTCGCTGCAAGTCCAGCGCTGGAAGGCTCTGCTGCACCTGGCGGCGTTGGGCTGGGCCGCCGGGGTGGCGGCTTCGCTGCTGGTGCAAGGCCTGGTGGTGGAGTATCGCGTCGGCTGGGAAAGCACCTTCCTCGATGCCCGGCAGGTGCATGCCATCCTCAGCGTGCTGTTGTGGCCCGTGGTGTGGTTGCTGCCTTTCGACGGATTCTCCGTGCAGGAAATCGCCCGCCTGCAGCTCGGCCCTTCGAGCGTGGGACAAGTAGAGCCGCGCTGGGTCTGGATGTACGTAGCCTTGCTGTCGCTGGTGGTCATGGTGCCCCGCGCCGTGCTGGCGGGCGTGGCCCTGGCGGGCGCGAAGCTGCTCGCGCGCAACGTGCGGCTCGACCTGCGGGCGGCGTACTTCCAGCGCATCATTTCGTTGCTGCATCCCGCGCAGGTCAAGCTGGGCATCATGACGCACCGGCCCGAAGACCGGGCCGCGCTCATGCACGTGCTGGTCCAGGAGCAGGAGGTTGCGGGTCAGCTCATCAGCTCTCCTGCAGGCGACAGACTCAGGTGCGTGGAGTTGCCTGCCGACATTGCGCCACCTGGCGCCGGCCCGGCGCCGGCCGAGTCGGGGTGGCTGCAGCGACTCGGGAATTTCGCGCACGGCGAGCGTGGCGGGCATGCCCCGCGCTCCGGTGACGGCCGCCTGGACGCCGCGCGCGAGGAGTGCCATCTGGTTTTGCATGTGGCCGGCGCGGCCGCGGACCTGGAAGCGGGGCGGGCCATGCTGGAATGGCTGGGCAAGCCGGTGCTGCTGCTCGTGAACCGGCCGGCAGGTCCCGAGGCCGAGCCGCCCGGACTCGTGCCACGAGCCGAGCGGCACGCGCGAGCGTTTCCGCTCGTCGCCCGTGTGCTTTCATTCGACGCCTTCGCCCGCTGCTGGGTGCAGGAAGCCGTGTTGCTCGACGCCATCCGCCGAACGGTGCCGGAGGCGCTGGGGCCGGGGTTCGAGCGCATCGCCGCAGCCTGGCACACTCGCAATGGTGCGCGCTTCGAGCGGTCCATGCATGCCGTGGCCGAGCACCTGCTTTTCGCCGCGCGCCAGGTGGAGGAACTGCCCGGCAGCGCGCTGTCGATGAAGAGCTTGGTCGTCGCCGGTGAACGGAATGCCCAAGCGCTGGCCCGGCAGGGCGCGGTGCAGGCTGTCGTTGAAAGGCTGGGCCGTTCGGCGGCGGAGATGTTTGCGACTTTGCGCGAGCTGCACGGCATCGACGACGCCATGGCGGATGAGCTGGAAGAAGGGCTCGAACAGAAGTTCGTAGTCAACCAGCCGATCGACGCGCCACAAGCCGCGATGGCGGGCGCCGCCGGCGGGGCGGCCACGGGCGCTTCGGTGGACTTGCTGACCGGCGGGTTGACGCTGGGGGCGGCGACCGCACTGGGAGCCTTGGTGGGCGCAAGCGCCGCGATCGTCGGCGCGGCGCTCAAGAACCGCTCGACGACGGGTGGCGCGACGGTGGTGCAACTGAGCGACGAGATGATGCAGGCGCTGGTGGAGGCCGGGCTGCTGCGTTACCTCGCCGCCGCGCACCATGGCCGGTCGGCACTGGAGGCGGGCAGTGAGATGCGCCTGTTCTGGAAGGCCGAAGTGGTCGCGGCAGTAGAGGCGCACAAGCCCTCGCTCACGCCATTCTGGGCGGCCGCGCGCGCGCAGCCTGACGCAGAGCAGGTCGCTGACCTGGCGCGCGAGCTGGAATCTATCGCCATGACGGTGCTGGACACGCTCTACCCGAAGCCGCTGCCCACGCTATAGCCGCACCACACGCAGGGCTTTGGCGACCCGAGTTG
>JAJNBO010000494.1 GCA_021156245.1 Ramlibacter sp.
AGCCGGCCGCGGCGTTGACGAAGACGGGACACGTCGCCGTCCTGGCCACGCGGGGAACGCTGTCCAGCGCCAAGTTCAAGAGCTTGCAGGCCTCCCTGCAGGACCAGGCGCAGTTCGTGCTCATCCCCTGTGACGGCCTCGCCGCCGCCATCGAGAACGGCGACGGTGATCAGGTCCGCGCACTGTGCGCGCGTTACACGAAGGAAGTCTGCTGTTTCGGCGCGGGGCCCGGCGAGATCGACACGCTCGTGATGGGCTGCACGCACTACCCGTTCGCAGCGGAAATCTTTCGCGAACTGTTGGGACCGGACATCCAGCTCGTGGAGACCGGCGGGCCGGTGGCGCGACAGACGCGCAGGCTGCTCGAGGCGCGCCATCTGCTTCATCCGGCGGGCAGCGGCCAGGTGCGGTGGCAGACGACGGGGGATCCGCAGGCGCTGCGGCAGGCAGCCGCGCGATGGCTGGGCGCGTGAAACCAGGGTTCGGCTCGCCCCCTCGCCGCTGGCCTACGAAGCCATGGCCGCCGACCGGCCCCTCGCCACATCCACCTTCGTCAACAACGCCAGCCCCAGCACGAACATCGCGGCGGTGGACAGGATCGCGGTGCGCTGGTCGCCACCCGTGGCCCAGGTGATCGCGCCGTACGTGAGCGGGCCGATGATGCTGGAGAGGCGCACCGCGAAGGTCCACAGGCCATAGAACTCGGCCAGCTGCCGCGGCGGGGCGAACATGCCCGCCATGGCCCGGCCGGCCGACTGGCTGGATCCCATGCACAGCCCGGCGATGCCGGCGGCCCACCAGAACTGTCCCTTGGTCTGCGACAAAGCCGCGATGACGCAGACGGCGATCCAGCCCACCAGGGTGCTGCCCAGCGCCAGCTTGTGGCCCACGCGGTCCTGCAGGTAGCCCCAGGCGAACGCGCCGCCGGCGGCGGCGAAATTCAGCACGAAGATCAGCACCATGGTCTCTTCCTGGCTGAAGCCGATCACGGTCTGCGCATAGATCGCGGCAAGCGCGATGGCCACCGCCACGCCGCCCTGGTAGAACACCGCGCAGGCCAGCAGCCACATGAAGTCACGGTAGCGGCGGGCGTCGCGGAACGTCCCCTGCAGGCGATGCAGCGAAGCGCGGAAGCCGCCTTCCCGCAAGGCCTGCGGATTGGGCTGCGCGCGCTCCCGCAGCAGCCGGAAAGTGACCAGCGAAGCGGCGCCATAGATCACGGCGGTGATCAGCATCGTGACGGGGACGAATTGCGTGGCGGGAATGCCTTGCTTGCCCGCCCAGATCACGTAGCCGAGGCAGATGCCCAGCGCCAGCATGCCGCCGAAATAGCCGAACCCCCAGCCCCACCCGCTGACCTTGCCCAGCGCATCCGGACGGGCGAGTTCCGGCAGGAAGGCGGCCGTGAGCGACTCGCCGTAGTTGTAGAAGGTGTTGGAGACGATGACCAGAAGCATGGCGAGCGCCACCGCGCCGGGCTGCGCGAAGGCGAGCAGCGCCGTGGCGACGACGCAGCAGGCCGTCACCAGCATCAGCACGCACTTCTTGGCGGCGCGCAGGTCCGCATAAGCGCCGATGCTGGGCATGGTGAGCATCACGATGAAATAGGAGATGCTGAGCGCCGCCGTCCAGGCGAACGTCGCCCAGGCGGCCTTTTCCGCGATGCCGTTGACGAAGTACGCGGCAAAGACCGCCGTGATGACGACCGTCGTGTAGCCGGAGTTGGCGAAGTCGTACATCGCCCAGCCGAACACCTCGCGCTTGCGAACGCCGGGGTTCAGTGCATCCGGGGAAAAAAGGCCCATGGTCTCCTCCTGGGGCGCATTGTGCGCGACAGGAAGCGGGAGCCCTGGATCCCCGGCTGCGCGGGGATGACGATGGTCAGTGGAGGTGCCGCGGCCTGCGCCCGCCGCCATGGCCGCCGGAACCGGGGCCACCGCCGCCACTGCCCCGCGGCGGCTTGCCGAGTTCCAGCGAACTCACCAGCGCGTCGAAGCGCTGCGAGAACAGCTTGTCGATCTCGCCGACCACGCCGTTCAGCTCGTTGGCGTCGAAGTGGCGCTCCATCAGGTTCACGACGTCCTGCACCAGCAGGTCACGCTGCACCTGCATGATGGCCGCGGGCGTGGGGCCGACGAACAGCATCACGAAGTCGTCGCGCGACTCCTCCTCGGGCTCGGCCTCTTCCTCGTCGAATTCGGCGTCGTAGAAGGTGACTTCGATCGCCGCGCCCGCTTCCGCCAGGTCGTTGAGCGACATGCACATCTCGTCGAGCTGCTGCCGGAAATCCTGGTCGCCCGCCACCGTCCAGCACATCGTGAGCAGGCGCTCCTGCGCGTCGAACTTGATGCCGGGCTCCTCTTCGTATGCGCTCTCCGCGCCGTCGGCCAGCGACTTGGCGCCGGCGTACGTCCAAAGGGGCTTCAGCGCGTCCTGGAGCTGCGCGTAGGTCACCCCGGTGCGCAGCGGCACGTCACCGTGGACGTGGATTTCGAAGGGGGCGTCGTATTGGGACATGCAGTGCTCTCCGGCCCTATTTTGGACTGTTCCGGCCGTGTTGTAGTCGTTGGTGCCTCGACCCGGACTCGAACCGGGACGCCGCCTTCCGGCAAGCGGCGGATTTTAAGTCCGCTGTGTCTACCCATTTCACCATCGAGGCAGCTGCACGGGGACTGTAAGGCATCAAGAAAAAAGCCCCGGAACCTGCGTCACCGGGGCTTCTTTAAGATGGAGGCGCGAGGCGGAGTCGAACCGCCCTAGACGGATTTGCAATCCGTTGCATAACCGATTTGCTATCGCGCCGAACCAAGCAAAAGGGAAGCCGAAG
>JAJNBO010000495.1 GCA_021156245.1 Ramlibacter sp.
AGGCGACCTTCCAGCAGGAGGAACTGGTGGTCAGGGCGCAGCCGATCGAGCTGCTGTGACGCAGCCGCGGGCTACTGCATCGAATGCAATCCGACCATGTTGCCCTCGGTGTCCGTCACCAGGGCAATGAAGCCGTAAGGTCCGATCGAGAACTTGTCCTTGAAGACCTTGCCGCCGCTCGCGGCAGCGCGCTTCGCTTCCACGGCGCAATCCGTGCAGGTGAAATACACGATGGTGCTGTTGCCGCCCGAAGGAAATCCAGGCATGTGGACGAGCGCGCCCGCTGCGCCTGGGCTTCCGTCCTGCATGGGGAACGCCCACATTTCGACATCAGGAGTGGGCAGCCGCTCCAGGCGCGTGCCCAGCACGGCCGCGTAGAAGGCTTTTGCGCGCGCGCTGTCCTGCACGTAGATCTCGAACCAGCCGACCGGGTTGTTGGGCATGGATGTCTCCTCATGCATCAGAAATCTCCAGGGCAGGCGTGCCCTGGTGGTAGTAAAGCTGCCACTCCCCCCTCGCCTGCAACCACACCGAAGACCGGTACGTGTGGTTCTCCAAGCTGCCATCCGGCCGACGGTGCGCCGACCGGTACGTCAGCAGCGCCGCCCCCGGTGCGAGCTCGCGAACTTCGAAGTCGCTGGGGACGACGGGCGGCGGCGATGCTTGTTCGGCCAGGAAGCGCAGCACGGTCACGCGGTCGTAGGGGCGTCCTGAGCGGCCGACCTCGTGGAAGTCGGCATGCAACAACTGCTCCAGCCGGGCGGCGTCGCAGCGCAGGCCCGGATGGTGGAGTTCCACTTCCAGGGACTGCAGCGTGGCAAGAAGGGCTTGCGTCACGTCGATCGCCCCTCCCTGTCCTTCTGGTTCTGCTTCTCGATGCGTTCCCGCGCCTCCAGCCACTCCCCGTCGCTCCAGTCCCGCAGCTCGTAGAAGTTGCCGCCGGTGGCCAGCGCGTTGCCACCATCCATCATGATGCTCTGCCCGGTGAGCCAGTCGCACTGGCCCGGCGCCATCAGGAAGGCGGCCAGGTTCTGCAGCTCGCTCATCCTGCCCGGGCGCGCCATCGGGTTGCGCTCCCGGCTGCGGGCGCCGGGTTCCTCGCCGGGGTTCAGGCGCTTGCTCATGCCCTCGGTGGGGATCTCGCCCGGCCCCACAGCATTCAGGCGCACCCCGTGCTTCGCCCACTCCACGGCGAGTGACTTCGTCATCACGTCGATGCCGGCCTTGCTCATGGCCGAAGGGACCACGTAGGGGCTGCCGTTGTCCACCCACGTCGTGATGATGCTCATCACGCTGCGGTACGGCTGCGCCTGCGTCCACTTGCCGGCCTTGGCGTCGGCCACCCAACGCTTGCCGACCGCCTGCGTCACGTAGAAGGTGCCGTGGAACACGATGTTGGCGATGGCGTCGAAGGCGCGCGGAGACAGGCTTTCGGTGGGCGCGATGAAGTTGCCGGCCGCGTTGTTGACCAGGCCGGTCAAGCCGCCGCTGGCCCAGAGCGCTTCGATCATCTCCTCCACCGCTTGCGCGACGCGGATGTCGACGCCGAAGGTGTCGATGCGGCGGCCCGGGAACTGCTCGCGCCAGGCGGCCGCGGTTTCGTCGCAGATCGATTTGCGGCGGCCGCAGATGGCGACGTCGGCGCCGAGTTCGAGGAAGCGTTCGGCCATCGAGCGCCCGAGGCCGGTGCCGCCGCCGGTGACGAGGATGCGCTGGTGGGCGAAGAGATTCGGTGCGTACATGGGGACCTCCCCGGGCAGTGTAAGAGGGGCAAGAAAAAGCGGCCACTGGCCGCTTCCCCGGGAGTCCTGGATCCCCGCCTCCGCGGGGATGACGGCGACTAGTGGTGAGCCGGTGGCGTCACTTCCCAGTGCTGCATCACGCGCTCGTGGCTGTCCACGCTCTCCAGCCGCACGCGGAAGCCCCACAGGCGGGCGACGTGCTTCACCACCTCTTCGGCGCTGTTGTCCAGCGGCCGGTCGCTGTGGCGGATGTGGCGCAGTGTCAAGGACCGGTCGCCGCGCGCATTGACGTTCCACACCTGGATGTTGGGCTCGCGCCAGCCCAGGTCGTGCTGCCGCGACAGGGACTCGCGCAGGCGCCGGTAGCCGTTGTCGTCGTGGATGGCGGCAACTTCCAGCTCGGACTGCGCCGCGTCGTCGAGCACCGCGAACATGCGCATGTCGCGCATCAGCTTGGGCGACAGGTACTGGCCGATGAAGCTCTCGTCCTTGAAGTGCCGCATCGCGTAGTCCAGCGTCTTGATCCAGTCGCTGCCGGCAATGTCGGGGAACCACCTGCGGTCTTCCTCGGTCGGGTTCTCGCAGATGCGCCGGATGTCCGTGAACATGGCGAAGCCCAGCGCGTACGGGTTGATGCCGCTGTACGCCGGGTGCGTGATGGGCGGCTGAAACACCACGTTGGTGTGGGAACTCAGGATCTCCATCATGTAGCCGTCCGAGAGCATGCCCTCGTCGTACATGGTGTTCAGCAGCGTGTAGTGCCAGAAGGTGGCCCAGCCCTCGTTCATCACCTGCGTCTGCCGCTGCGGATAGAAATACTGCGCGACCTTGCGCACGATGCGCACGATCTCGCGCTGCCACGGCTCCAGCAGCGGCGCGTTCTTCTCGATGAAGTACAGGATGTTCTCCTGCGGTTCCTCGGGGAAGCGCTTGGCCTCCTTCTTGGCCTGCTTGCCCGCCTTGGTGGGCAGCGTGCGCCAGAGGTCGTTGACCTGCTGCTGCAGGTAGGCCTCGCGGTCCTTGCGGCGGTTCTCTTCCTCCACCATGCTGATCTTCTGCGGCCGGCGATAGCGGTCGACG
>JAJNBO010000496.1 GCA_021156245.1 Ramlibacter sp.
ACCTTCGACCTGATCCTGATGGACTGGCACATGGACGGCATGGGCGGCGCCGGTGCCCTGGCCGCGCTGCGCGAGTCCGCGCCGCTGACGCGCGTGGTGGTGCTGTCGGGCGACCGCGATGCCAACCTGGTGCACACGGCCGTGGAGCTGGGCGCCGCCGGCTTCATCCCCAAGGCGTCTCCTCCGGCCGTGCTGATGAAGGCCGTGACGATGGTCGCCGAGGGTGGCGTGTACCTGCCCAGCGCCGGCTTCGCCAAGGGCCATTCGCGCGACGTGCGCGATGCGTTCCCCACGCTCACCGAGCGGCAGGCCGACGTGCTGCGCGCGGCGTTGCGGGGCAGCTCCAACAAGCTGATCGCGCGCGAGCTGGGCATCAGCGACGGCACGGTCAAGACGCACCTGCGCGCCATCTACCAGGAGCTGGGCACCCGCAACCGCACCGAGGCCGTCTACATGGCTGCGGAGCAGGGCGTCCGGATTTCGTAGGCCGGCAAGCGCGAAGCCGACCCCCGGCTAGCTGGCCACGTTCTCGAGCATCCGCGCCAGCTCCGCCTGCAGCGTCGGCAGGCCGACCGGCTTGTGCAGCAGCTTGATCCCGGCGCGTTGCGCCTCCAGCAGGCGGTCGGGCGCCGTGTCGCCGCTCACCAGCAGGGCCGGGATGGGCCCCAGCGCCGCCCCCAGCCGCGCAATCACTTCGATGCCGTTTTCGCCATTGCGCAGGCGCAGGTCCGCCAGGATCACGTCCGGCCTGTGCTGCCGCGACTGGCGCAAGGCTTCTTCGCCGGAAGCAGCCTCCAGGCACCGGCAGCCCAGTTCTTCCAGCAGGATGCGCATGCCGGTGCGCACCGAGCGCTCGTCGTCGACCACCAGCACGGTGCGGCCCGCAAAGCTGTGGATGCGCGCGGGCTCCCCCGCGGGCGGCGCCGTGGCGCCCTGCGTTTGCAGCGGCAGCGAGAGGATCACCGCGGTGCCGTAGCCCACCTCGGAGCGCAAGTCGACGTCGATGTCCAGCAGCCGGCACAGCCGACGCACGATGGACAGGCCCAGGCCCAGCCCCTTGGTGCGGTCCCGCTCCGGGTTGCCGACCTGGTAGAACTCCTCGAACACCATCTCCTGCTCCGCGGGGGGGATGCCGCTGCCGGTGTCTTCGACCGCGATCCGTGCGACGGTGTCTTCCACCCGCAGGCGCAAGGCGACCGTGCCGTTCGCAGTGAACTTGACGGCGTTCTCCGTCAGGTTGCGCAGCACGCGCAGCACCAGGGCCGGGTCGGTCCGGCAGCGCACGCCGGTGGGTGCATCCAGCACGGCACGCAAGCCCTTGGCTTCGATGACGGCGCGCATCTCCGCATGGTGCATCCGCAACATCTCGCCGAGGTCCACGATCTTGTAGGCGGGAGCGACCACGCCGGCGTCGAGCTTGGAAATGTCGAGGAGCTGGTCGAGCTGCTCGGACAAGGCCTGCGTCACCTGGCTCAGGAGATCCACCACTTCGCGATCCCGGGCGTCCATGTGCCGCAGCGAGAGTGCCGCCACGAGCAGGCCGATGGTGTGCAGCGGCTGCCGCAGGTCGTGGCTGGCGGCGGCGAGGAAGCGCGTCTTGGCCTGGTTCGCCTGGTTGGCCTGCGACAGGGCCTCGGTGAGCTGCTCGTTCAGGGCGCGTTCCTGGAAGCGGATCTGCACCGACTCGGTGAAGTTGCGCCAGGCGTTGTTCGCCAGCCCGCCCAGCACCCAGAGGTACAGCGTGAGCAGGAGGCCCACGGAGAATTCGGTCCAGCCCGGCGGATGCGGGCCAGGGGTGAAGGCCCACAGCAGCGGCAGCGGCGCAGCCATCGGCAGCACGTAGGGCAGGAACAGGATGCGGCGTCCGGCGGTGGTGCCCACCGCGCCGGTTGCGAGGCCAAGCGTCAGCAGGGTGATGAACGAGCGCTCGGCGTCGCTCAGCATCGGGAAGGCGAACAGCGTCAGGGCGACGGTGGAGCCGCTGGCGAGGCTCATGAAACCCGCGGCGCGGACCCGGTCGCCGGCAGGACGGTCCGTTTGGGCCTCGAGCCGGGCCAGCAGGCGCCAGCGCACGAGCAGCACGCCCAATGCCAGCGCCAGCCACAGCAGGGGGATCCAGTCGGGCAGGACGCGCACGCCGAGGCCGGCGACGATCACCAGCAGCAGCGCGACCGGCAGTGGCACGCGGCGGTTCTGTTCCGCCAGCAGCTCGATCAGCCGCAGGTCCACCTCTTCCTGCGGCGCCTGCCTTCTTTGCGTCGGCATCCCTGTCCTTCCCCGCTCATCGTTCTGTTTTCTGTATCTTGCCTGCGCCTTGCCCCGTGCTCAAGAGGGGAGACCCGGCTGCCGGCCCGCGGCGCCTCCATAATGCCCGGCCATGGACCGGACGATAGCCATCGTGGGCGTGGGCAACATGGGCGGCGGCATGGCCGGACGCCTCTGCGACCTGGGCTGGCGGGTGCACGCCTGCGACCTGGTCGCGTCCCGCGTGCAGGCCTGCGTCCTGCAGGGCGCCCGCGCGGCCGCGACGCCTGCCGACGCGGCGGCGGGGGCCGACGCTCTCATCGTCAGCGTGGTGGACGCCGACGAGATGAACGAAGTCCTGTTCGGCGTGGCCGGCGCGGCCGCCGTCCTGTCGCCGGCGGCCGCCGTGCTCTTGTGTCCCACCGTTGCCCCCAACGACGTGGAGCGCATCGCCGCCCGGCTCGGCGAACACGGGCTCGCGGCCATCGACGCGCCGATGTCGGGCGGACCGGGCCGGGCGCGGGATGGCAGCATGAGCCTGATGGTGGCCTGCGCCGATGCCGTGTTCGA
>JAJNBO010000497.1 GCA_021156245.1 Ramlibacter sp.
GCGATGTTCCAGAAGATCATCGACGGCGCCATGGCGGACCATTGCCACAAGACCAATCCGCGCGAGGCGACCCGCGAGGACTACGAGCAGATGCTGGCGGCGTCGCTATAGCGCCTCGACCCGCGCAGGGTCGGGCTTCTCGATCCATTCCGCGAATTCGTCCGCCAGTTGCCGGCTGGCAGATGCCGCCGCGGTCCAGTCGCGGATGCGGCCCTGCAGGTCGCCGGCATAACGCGTGAAGTCCGTGCGGTCCGGCAACTTGCCGTTGGGCAGCTTCCGCACCCACGCCGGGTCCGGCGCCAGGACGATCATGCGGTCGAGGGCGGCGGTCGCCCGGTGCCGCCACTTCAGGCCCTTGTCCAGCCACCCCGGCACCACGGCTTTCTGGAAATGCGGATACAGGACGAGTCCCGGCCCTGGTCCGCAGGCATAGCGCAGGTGCAGGTGGTAGTCGGTGATGCCGCCGTCCCAATACGCTCCGCGCGGCGCGCCCGGGATGTCGTGCACGGCCTGCAGCAGGAAAGGAATGGAGCAGCTGGCCTGCAGGGCCGGCTGGAAGTTCGCCTCGGTCAGCGCCACCTGCCGCGTGGGGAAATCGCCGCTGTCGAAGGGCAAGGGACACGGCGTCCCCTGCTCCGGCCCGGAGAACACGACGCGTTCCAGCCAGGCGCCCATCGCCTTGCGGTGCAGGACGTTGCTCAGGAACGCGCCGAGGTAACCGACGGGCGTGCCGATGCGGTGTTCGCGCCCGAGCACATGCCGTCCCCGCGCGGTCACGATGTGCAGGCGGAAGCGCGGATGCTCCAGCACCTCCGCGATGCGGCCGCCATAGAAAGCCTGCAGGCTCTCCGAGAATCGCCGGGACACGAATGCGGCCGTGGGCGTCTTGCGCCCCGGCGGGGCGTCGTAGTCCTGCGCGATGTAGTCGCGTTCCAGCCGCTCGAAGGCGCGGACCGGCTGGTGCAGGCAGGCGGTCGCCATGCGCCACGCGCCGATGGACGCGCCGACGAGGTGGATGGTGTGGTCGGTGCGCGGCAGCCATTCACCGAACAACAGGCGGTCCAGCGGTCCGAGCACCAGTCCCTTCGGGCCGCCCGCGGCCGCCGGCAAGGCCCCGATGTCGCCGGGGGCGAGCCCGTGGTGCTCGATGTGCCGCCGCGCGGCGGGTCCGGCGTACAGGCGCAAGGCTCGCATCATCGCGATTCTAGGAGCGCGGCTGCGCTCAGGCGAAGGTGATGCCGATGGCGGCGGCAGCCGCGGCGGCGTAGGCGAAGATCCAGGCGACCCGCCGCAGCACACCCGTCGGCGCCGGCCGCGACTTCATTGCCAGCAGGTTCTTGAGCGTCGCGGCCGCATCGAAGCCGGGTGCGGGGATCAGCGACCACTGCACCGGGGCCGGATGCGCCCCGCTCGCGATGAGCAGGTCGAGCTCGGCGCCCGACGCAGCGCCGGCGCGCAACAGCGCGGTGCGGCATTGCACCAGGTCCCGCGCCATCTCCGCCGCATCCTGGTAGCGCTGCTGCGGGTTCTTGTGCATCGCCCGCGCGATGACCAGTTCCACCGAAGCCGGGACACCCGGCCGCGCCTGGCTGGCCGGCAGCGGCGAGGAATGCAGGATGGCGTTCAGCAGCGCCCCGATGTTGCTGCCCGCGAACGCGGGCGCGCCCACCACCATCTCGTAGAGCACCGAGCCGAGCGAGAAGATGTCGCTGCGGTGGTCGATCGAATGGCCGCCGACCTGCTCGGGCGACATGTACTTCGGCGAGCCCATCATGGTGCCGCTCTGCGTGCGCACCTCGGACATCTGCATGCGCGCGATGCCGAAGTCCATGATCTTCACATGCCCGCCGGCCAGCAGCATGACGTTGCCGGGCTTGACGTCGCGATGGACGATGCCGCGGGCATGCGCCGCCGCGAGTCCGGAGGCAACCTGCGCCGCGATGTGCAGCGCCTCGTCGAGCGGGATCGGTCCCTGCTGCATGCGGTCGCGCAGCTCCACGCCCTGCAGCAGCTCCATCGCGATGTAGAGCCATTCGCCTTGGCGCCCGAGATCGTGGATGGTGATGACGTTCGGGTGGTTCAGTCCGCCTGCAGCCTTGGCCTCCTGCCGGAACCGCGCTTCCCGGTGTTCGCCCTCGGCCCCATTGCCTCCCGGGACCAGCAGCGTCTTGATGGCCACCTGCCGCTGCAGCGACTCGTCCTCGGCCAGGAACACCACGCCCATCGCGCCGCGTCCGAGCTCGCGCAGCAGCCGGTAGCGTCCGAGGTGGGTGAAGGGAGCGGTCATCACGGCGGTCACCAGAACTTCAGGCGGTCGAACACGCTCGGCGGCTGCTTCTTCCGCGGCGGAGGCGGCGGTGGCGGCGTGGAGAACACGTGCTTCAACTCCAGCTCCTCCCCCGCCTGCAGCGTCACCTCCATGCGCAGTGGCTTGAGCCTGCCGTTGCGCACCTCGATGACGTGCGGTCCGGGCGGCAGCAACACGCGCACCAGCGGCGGGGTGCGGCCCTTGGGCTCGCCGTCCACGTACACGTTGCCCCAGGGCCGGATGTCCAGCTGGATCGCCGCCGGCCGGCGCGCGGCCTCGTATTGCTCCAGCGCTTCGCGGCCGGCGAGTCCGGACGCCGCGACCACCACGACACCGAGCCCCGCCAGCACCTGGCGGCGGGTTCCACGCTTCTGCTGCGCAAGCGCCTGCGCGAACGCCGGAGAGATGCCGATGCGGTCCTTGCCGGAGGCATCCGCCGCGGCGGCCGCGGCATGCAGCGCCTCTCCGCTCACGCGGGCCTGCACGGCGCGGTCGGG
>JAJNBO010000043.1 GCA_021156245.1 Ramlibacter sp.
AGGAGCAGGCCAACTACCGCGGCACCGAATACATCGGCAAGCTCGGCGTCGAGCAGAGCTACGAGAAGGAGCTGCACGGCACCACGGGCACCGAGCAGGTCGAGACTTCCGCCGGCGGCCGCGCCGTGCGCAAGCTGGCCAGCACCCCCGCGACCTCGGGCAACACGGTGATGCTTTCCATCGACATCAAGCTGCAGAAGCTGGTCGAAGACCTGTACGGCGACCGCCGCGGCGCGATGGTGGCGCTGGATCCCCGCAATGGCGAGGTCCTCGCCTTCGTGTCCAAGCCCACCTTCGATCCCAACCTGTTCGTCGACGGCATCGACCACGAAAACTGGCAGGCCCTCAACGAATCCATCGACAAGCCGCTGCTGAACCGGGCGCTGCGCGGCACCTACCCGCCCGGTTCCACCTACAAGCCCTTCATGGCGCTGGCCGCGCTGGAGACCGGCAAGCGCTCCGCCACCCAGATCACCCAGGACACAAGCCCTTCATGGCGCTGGCCGCGCTGGAGACCGGCAAGCGCTCCGCCACCCAGATCACCCAGGACAACGGTTCGTGGAGCTTCGGCGGCCACGTGTTCCGCAGCCACGGCGACCACGGCCTGGGTCCGGTGGACATGCACACCAGCATCGTGAAGTCCAGCAACGTCTACTACTACGCGCTGGCCAACGACATGGGCGTGGACCTGATGCACGACTTCATGAAGCCGCTGACCTTCGGCCAGCTCACCGGCATCGACATCTTCGGAGAAGTGCGCGGCGTGCTTCCCAGCCAGGACTGGAAGCGCAACTACTACCGGCGCCCCGAGCAGAAGAAGTGGTACGCCGGCGAGACGATCTCGCTGGGCATCGGCCAGGGCTACAACAGCTTCACGATGCTGCAGATGGCCACCGCGCTCGGCGCCGTGCTGAACAACGGCGTCAAGCACCGGCCGCACCTGGTGCTCGCCACGCAGGACGCCGGCAGCAAGCAGCCGAAGCTCGTGGGCCGGGAGCCGGGCGTGAACCTCGGCTACAAGCCGGAGAACATCGCGGTGATCCGCCGGGCGATGGTGGCAGTGACGCAGCAGGGCACCTCCACGCGCGTGTTCCAGGGCGCCGGCTACCTGTCCGGCGGCAAGACCGGCACGGCCCAGGCCGTGGGCGTCGCGCAGGGCGCGAAGTACAACGCGTCGAAGCTGGAGGAGCACCAGCGCGACCACTCGCTCTACATCGCGTTCGCACCCGCGGACGAACCGAAGATCGCGATCGCCATGATCGTGGAGAACGCCGGCTTCGGCGCAGCCGCTGCCGCCCCGATCGCACGCCGCGTGTTCGACTATGCGCTGATGAACCAGTATCCCAGCGAGGAAGACATGGTCGCGGTGCGCGAGGGCAAGGCGGCCAACCCGATCGGCACGCCGCGCCTGGCGAGCGAAGCGGCCTGGCCGCCCGCGCCCAGCGCTGCGGCCGGCGCCGCCCAGGCTGCGGCCGCAACGACCGGCGCGACCGCGCCGGTGGCGCCGGTCGCGTCGAGCGGCACCATTGCCGCTGCCTTCAATCCCGCGCATGCCGCGGTCACCGGCACGCCGACCTCGGGCACGACGTGGGTCCCGCGCCGGCGGCAAGCCGGGGCCACGGCGAGCCCGGCCGCGGCGCCCGCCAGCGCGCTAGCCCGCCCGGTCCAGCCCCGCAGCCCGTAGCAGCCAGGCAGTCACGGCCTCGGGCATCGTCCACACCTGCACGGGCCACGTTCCCGCAGGGAAGCCGACATGCCCGCCCTCCTCGGGTTGCCAGACGGTGACGTGCTTCCCCACCTCGCCCGGGCGCGGAAGGCTTTGCGCGGGCACGAAGGGATCGTTGCGCGCATTGAGCACGAGCGAGGGCACGCGGATGCGGGCCAGGTGCGGCTTGGCCGAGGCGCGCTGCCAGTAATCCTCCGTGCCGCGAAAGCCGTGCAGCGGCGCGGTGAAGATGTTGTCGAACTCGTAGAGGTCGCGCGCGGCCAGCAAGGCCTCCCGGTCGAACAGGCCCGGGTGCTGCGCCCATTTGCGCAAGGCCTTCGGCTTCATCGACCGCATGAACATCGTCGTGTAGACCAGGCGATTGAAGCCCTGCCCGATCGCATGGCCGCCAGCAGCCAGGTCGAGCGGCGAACACACGGAGGCGACGGCGCCGACCAGCCGCGACGCCGCTTCTCCCTGCTCGCCGGCCCAGCGCATCAACGCGTTGCCGCCCAGGGATACGCCAACCGCCAGCAACGGGCCGGCATGGTGCTCCCGCATGCGCCGCAGGATCCAGCCGATCTCCTCGTGATCTCCCGAGTGATAGGCGCGGGGCGCGAGGTTCAGCTCGCCACTGCAGCCGCGAAAGTGCGGGACCGCGTACGCCAGGCCGTTGCGCGCGGCGACCTCCGCGAAAGCTTCGGCATAGTGGCTGCGCGACGAACCTTCGAGGCCATGGAACAGCACGACCAGTGGCTGCGTCCCCGCGCCCTGCGAAGGCGGGGTGGCCGTTTGCCAGTCGACGTCGAGGAAGTCACCGTCCGGCGTCGTCCAGCGTTCGCGCCGGTACTGCGGCGACGGCCCGCGCGTGCGGCGCGCCAGCAGCGCCGGCCAGATGGTCTGCAGGTTGCCCCCGGGCAGCCACCACGGCGCTCGGTAGTCGTTCATCGGCGGATCAATGCAGGATGGACGGAGCGTCCGAGACTTCCTGGATCTCGCTCGTGGTGCCGGGGCTGGCGTGATGCGCGACCAGCCGCCAGCCTTGCGCGGTGCGGTGGTACACGTTGGTCGCGATCACCCACGCGCTGGCCGGGCCGGTGGGCGACAGCACCTCGACGCGCTCCAGCACGTTGTGCACGCTGCTGCCGATGGCCACCGTCTTGCGCACGCGCTCGGGCCAGGCCCGCACGGACCCGCCTTCCGAGAACATCGACTCGAACGTGGCGCGGATGGCGGTGGCGCCGATCACGCGCGGCCCGCCGGGGTGGATGCAGAAGATGTCGTCCTCGTCCGCCCAGCACGCCATGAGCTTGTCGATGTCGCCGCGCTGCAGCGCGTCGTAGAACGCGGCTTCGACGTCGTCGGCGTCGCCATCGAGCTGGGCCGCCTGGAGCTTGGACTTCTTGCGCATGGAGTGTTCGCGACGATTGTGCCGAAGTTTTCAGGCGCACCCGAGCCAGCGCGCTGCGACGGCCCGGGCCTGGCCCTGCGCCGCCTCCCACACCACCTCCGGCGCGGCCACGTGGATGCCCGGCGGCGCCAGGCGCAGCGCGATGGAGAGCAGCTCCGCCACCTTCACCGCTCGCACCGGCTGCTCGCTGCTGGGCACCATGTACTTGAAGATCGACAGCATCCAGTGCGCGAGCCTGGCCGGGGCGCTGGCGTGCCGCGATTCCGCCGGCTTCTGCGCCGAGCGCAGGATCAGGAGGCGGTCGAATCCCAGGCTGGCGATCGCCTGCTCGTCCAGGTTGGCCAGCCCACGCTTGAGCGCCTCGGGCAGGCGGCCGGGCGCGTGCGGAAGGACCACGGCCAGCGTGCGCACGCCGCTGGCGCGCATCCAGCGCGCCAGCGCCGGTAGCTGCCCGGGTGCCGGAGTCCACAGCGCGCGTTCGCGGTCGTAGAACAGCCGGGGCGGATCGAACAGGACGACGCCGACGTCGGCCTGGGCCCTCGGCCATTCCGATGGATCACCGGGCGGCACGACCGTCACCTCCACGCCGCGCAGCCCGGCCGTGATGGGTTCGCGCGCCAGCACCTGCGTGCTCCTGAACGCGGCCCCGCCCACCAGCCGCCGCAACACTTCGTTGCCGAGAGCTCCCGTGGCGCCCGCGATGACCAGCCGCGGCATGCCGACTGTCGAGCTGCCGCGGAGCGCGCCGCGCAGCACTTGAACCGGGTCCTGATGCATCCCATCTATGCTACCTTCGACCCACATTGCCAAAGGAAGAGACATGAAGAGGTGGCTGCTGATCCTGGCTTTCCCGCTGCTGCTGGCCGGATGCGGGTACAACGATTTCCAGCGACTCGACGAGGCGAGCAAGTCCGCCTGGAGCGAAGTCCTCAACCAATACCAGCGCCGCGCGGACCTGGTGCCAAACCTCGTGGCCACGGTCAAGGGCGAAGCGAACTTCGAACAGGAAACGCTGACCCGCGTGATCGAGGCGCGCGCCAAGGCCACCTCGGTGCAGGTCACGCCCGAAACCCTGAACGACCCGCAGGCGATGCAGCGCTTCCAGCAGGCGCAGGGCGAACTCTCCAGCGCGCTGTCGCGGCTGCTGGTGGTCAGCGAGCGCTACCCCGACCTCAAGGCCAACCAGGGCTTCCGCGACCTGCGCGTGCAACTCGAAGGCACGGAGAACCGGATCACCGTGGCGCGCAACCGCTACATCCAGTCGGTGCAGGAGTACAACGTGCTTGCGCGCAGCTTCCCGACCAACCTGACGGCGATGATCTTCAACTACGACCCGAAGGCCACCTTCAGCGTGCAGAACGAAGCGCAGATCTCCGTCCCGCCGACGGTCGACTTCGGCCGGCCGGCAGCGCCGGCAGCTCCCGCGGCGCCCGCGGCCCCTGCCGCGCCAGCAACCACTGCACCGGCGACGGGCACCACCACCCGTTGAGCCCTTGAGAGCCCTGCTCGCCTGGCTGCTGGCGGTCTTCGCCTCCTTCGCGGCGGCGCAGGGCGTCCTGCCCGTGCCCGAGCTGGCGGCGCGGGTGATCGACCAGACCGGCACGCTGGACGCGATCCAGCGCAAGGGCCTCGACGACAAGCTGGCCGCCTTCGAGCAGCAGAAGGGCACGCAGATCGTGGTGCTGATGGTGCCCACCACGCTGCCGGAAGACATCTCCAGCTACGCGAACCGCGTGGCCAACACCTGGAAGATCGGCCGCAAGGCGGTGGGCGACGGCATCCTCGTCATCGTCGCCAAGGACGACCGCAAGGTCCGCATCGAAGTGGCCAAGACGCTCGAGGGTGCCGTGCCCGACCTCGCGGCCCGGCAGATCATCGACGAGGCGATCACGCCGCGCTTCCGCCAGGGCGATTTCGCGGGCGGGCTCGGTGCGGCCGCGGACCAGTTGATCGCCCGCGTCAACGGTGAAGCCCTGCCGGCGCCCCGGTCGTCCTCACCGCAAGGCGGCGGCGCCGCGGGCTTCGACTGGTTCGACCTCGCCATCTTCCTGTTCTTCGCGGTGCCGATCGCCGGTGCGATGTTGCGCGGCATCTTCGGGCGCAAGCTCGGATCCCTGGTCACCGGCGGAGGCGTCGGCGCGATCGCGATGCTGATCACGTCCAGCCTGGTGGTGGCCGGGATCGCAGGGGTCGTCGCCCTGCTCTTCTCGATGCTCTCCGGCGGCAGCGCCCTGGGGGGCGGCCGGCGCGGCGGCTTCGGTGGCCCCGTCATCTTCCCCGGCGGGTGGGGCGGCGGCGGTGGCGGCGGCGGTGGAAGCTGGGGCGGCGGAGGCGGCTTCAGCTCCGGCGGCGGTGGTGACTTCGGCGGCGGCGGCGCCTCGGGAGACTGGTGATGATGGCGCGCCTTCGACGCATGTTCCGGCACCGGTGGCTCGACGACACGGCCACGCGCCACGCCGTTCCGCCATCGCTGGTCGAGAAGCTCGCGGCGCGCGTGGCCGAAAGCGAGCGCCGCCACACGGGCGAGATCCGCATCTACGTGGAAGCGGGTTTGCCCACCAGCTACCTCTGGCGCGACGCGACGCCGCGTGACCGCGCGATCTCGATGTTCGGCAAGCTCGGCGTGTGGGACACCGAGCAGAACAATGGGGTGCTGATCTACCTGCTGCTGGCCGAACACGCGATCGAGATCGTGGCGGACCGGGGCCTGGGCCCGCACGTCAGCGAAGCGCAGTGGCAGCAGATCGTCCGGCGCATGGGCAGCGCGTTCCGCGAAGGCCGCTACGAAGAAGGCCTGTTCGAAGCCGTCGACGCGGTGACCGCAGTGCTGGTGCAGCACTTCCCCGCAACGGCGGGCGCCGCGAACGCGAACGAGTTGCCGGACGAACCGGTGCTGGGCTGAGCCGGCCGGTTCAGTCCCTCACTTCGCCATTGGGGCGCAGCAGCGCCATGCCCACGTAGCTGCCGCCGTGGCGGAAGTTGGGCTTGAAGTCCACGATGTAGCCCCCCGCGTCGTAGCGGCCGAGCGCCGACAGCGACTTGTGCAAAGACGCCCGCGTGAGGTCCTTGCCTGATCGCTTCATGCCCTCGACCAGCACCTTGGCGGCGATGCAGGACTCCAGCGCCGTCACGGACAACGCAGCGGCATGGCCCGCCGCCTTCCAGGCGTCGTTGCACTCCTTGACGACCGGAACGCCGTTGGAGCGCGGGGTCGGCACCGTGATCGACACGGAAACGCCGACGGCGTCCGGGCCGAGGGCCTTGGCGAGCTGGCTGGCCCCCGCGAAGGACAGGCTGGTGATCATGGTCGCGCGGCCGGCGGCCTTGAGCTTCTTGATCAACTGCGCGGCCGGCGCATAGAGCGTCGTGATCACCAGGACGTTGGGCTCCGATGCGATCACGTCCTTGACGTTCGCTTCCGTGATGTCGGCATTGCGCTTGATGGAGACGGACACCGGCTGCCGGTCGAATTTCTTCAGCACGGTCGCCACGGTCTCGAAGTTCTGCTTGCCGACGGTGTCGTCGTAGTGCAGCACCGTGACCTTGGTGCTTCCGAGGTTGCCCCAGAAATTGATGATCTTCTGGATCTCGTCCGAATAGGTCGAGCGCACGGTGTACACGTAGTCGTTCTGCTTGCGGATGGTGTCGGCGCCGGTGAACGGGGCGAAGAACGGCACCCGGTGCTCCAGCACCGTCGGCATCGCGGGAACGCTGAGCGTGGAGGAGGCGTAGCCGAAGAGCGCCACCACGTTCTGCTCGTTGACCAGCTTCGCCGTGTTCTCCGCCGACAGCTTGGTTTCGTTGCGATCGTCCAGCGTGACGAGCTTGAGCTTGCCTTGCGGCAATCCGCCGGCGTCGTTCACCTTCTTGAAATAGGCGAGCGCGCCGTTGCGGATGTCGTTGCCCAGTTCGGCGTTGCCGCCGGTGAGCGGAGCCGACTGGCCGACGACGATGTCCTGGGCCAGGGCCAGGGCCGGTGCGGCTGCGGCCAGCAGCAGGCAAGCGATTTTGCGCATGAGGGAACTCCAACGATGGGTGCGGCTTGAAGCCGTCTGTCGGGACAGCCTACCTCGCTGCAGAGCTTCTCGCCCTCCGGTCTGACCCGTAGTGCTTTTTCTTCCGTCCTACAGGGGCACGCGCTGTCCTGCCACAGGGCAATGCCGAGCCGTGGCCAACACTGCGCGGATGGCCGAACCGCAAGCCCCCCGTCCCCTTTGGCCCGCGATGCTGTGGATCGCGCGCCACGGCCAGAGCGCGGGCAACGTCGCGCGCGACCGGGCCGAGGCCGAGGGGCTGGTGCTGATCGACGTGGAATTCCGCGACATCGACGTCCCGCTGTCCGAACTGGGCGTGGAGCAATCGCGCGCACTGGGCCGCTGGTTTGCGCAGTTGCCGGCGCAGGAGCGGCCGCAGGTGGTGCTCTGCTCGCCCTATGTGCGGGCACGCGAGACCGCGCGGCTGGTGCTGGAAGAGGCCGACATGCGCCCCGGACCGGACCTGAAGCTGCGCGTGGACGAGCGGCTGCGCGAGAAGGAGTTCGGCATCCTGGACCGGCTGACGCGGCATGGCATTCGCCAGAGGTATCCGGAGCTGCACGAGCAGCGCAGCCACGTCGGCAAGTTCTATTTCCGCCCGCCCGGGGGCGAGAGCTGGTGCGACGTGATCCTGCGCCTGCGCAGCCTCACCGAGATGATGTCGCGCGAGTACGCGGGACAGCGCGTGCTGGTCGTGGCGCACCAGGTGATCGTGAACTGCATGCGCTACCTTGTCGACAACCTGGACGAGGGACAGATCCTGGCCATCGACAAGCTCGGCGACGTGCCGAACTGCGGCGTCACCTCCTGGCGGATCTCCGAGGACGGCTGCGCGCTGAGGCCCGACCTGACGGACTTCGTCGCGCCGCTGGTGCGCGCGGGCACGCCGGTGACCGCGGCGCCCGACGTGCAGGCGGCGCCCAAGCCATGAGCCCGCACAGCGCGCTGCGCGTCGACGACGCCCTGCTCCGGGGCTGGCCCCTGCCCGCTCCGCAGAGCGACGGTGACAAGGAGGACCGCGGCCGCGTGCTGGTCGTGGCCGGCAGCCGCGAGATGCCGGGCGCCGCCGCGCTGGCCGGTACCGCGGCGCTGCGGACCGGCGCGGGCAAGCTGGTGATCGCGACGCCGCAGTCCGCGGCGCAGTCGGTTGCCGCCATGGTGCCGGAAGCGCGCGTGATCGCCTTGCCGGAAGCTTCGGATGGCGGGCCTTCCTTCCACGGCCTGCCCTTGCTCCAGCCACTCGCGCCCGCAACCTCCGCCCTGGTCATCGGTCCGGGCATGCTGGGGCGGGACGCGACACTCACGTTCGTGCAAGGCCTGCTGCCGGTGTTCCGCCACGCGACCGTCGTGCTGGACGCGCTGGCGATGGACGCCGTGCGATCCGCCGGGCGCTTTCAGCAGCCGGTGATCCTGACGCCGCACGCCGGCGAGATGGCGCACCTGACCGGCGCGGCCAAGGAGGACCTGCGGGAGGACCCGCTGGACACGGCGCGGCGCCACGCGTCGCAGTGGCAGGTGGTCCTGGCTCTCAAGGGCGCCGTCACCATCGTCGCGCGGGCCGACGGCGAGGCGTGGTTGCACGCGTGCGAAACGCCCGGCCTGGGCACGTCCGGGTCCGGCGACGTGCTCGCCGGGCTCATCGCAGGGCTCGCCGCGCGCGGCGCGTCGCCCGAGCAGGCCACGGTCTGGGGCGTCGCGCTGCACGCGCGCGCCGGCGAGGTGCTGGAGGCGCGGCACGGCACGGTGGGTTACCTCGCGCGCGAGATCTCGGCGGAAGTGCCGGCGCTGATGCACCGGCTGGGATGACGCAAGCTACGGCAGCTGCAGCGCGAGCAAGCGCGACGCGATCGCCGGGTCGTCCGCGTCCGTCACCAGCAGCAGGCCGCCGTCTTCGCCGACCGCCACGCCTTCGACCTTTGGCGCGCCTTCCAGGAGCTGCAGGGACAGCAGCGCTCCGCCTTCGCTCACCCAGCCGATCGCCGCGCCCGCGCATCGGCCGTCGGCGTAGCTGTCCCGCGTGTCCTCCGCCACGGCGCTGAAGACCCAGCCGCCGCCGGGCCACGCGGCGCCGTCGGTGAAGCCGTACGGGATTCCCGCGGCTGCACCGAGCTGGAAGAGGGTGCAGTCCCGCAGCGGCGGCGCGCGCGCCGCATCTGCATCGGCGGCGATCCAGGCCACCACCTCCTTCAGGTCGTAGGCAAGGCAGGCGTTGTGCGGCTGGCCGTGGTTGGCGCGCTGCAGCAGGTGCAGGCGGCCGTGGGCTGCAAACGCACCCTCGATGTTCAGGTCCCCGAAACGCTCGCGCAGCGGCTGGTACAGGACCGCCATGTCGATCGCGCGCGCAATTCCAGCGATGCGACCGTCCTCCAGCAGTGCCACCAGGAAGGCTTGTTGACGCCGCGGCGTGGAGCCGGAACCCAGCGCGAGCAAGGCGCCGTTCGGCCATGCCGGATGGGGCGGCAGCATCGCCAATGCTTCGAGGTCGGGCTTCAGCCGCTTGCGCTCCTCCTTGCCTGCGGGGAGGTCTCCCTCGCGGAAACGAAGCAGCGCCAGGTCGCCATGCGGCGCCGTGAGATCCAGCGTAGCGAGGTGATGCTCGTCATCGGCGGCCATGTGCAGATGCCGGCCGGCACGCACCAGCCCACTGGCGGCGCTGAGGCGCCCGCCGGCGGGCAACAGCAGGTCGCGCAGCGCAATGGCTCGCAGCATGCCGCCCTCAGCGGCGCCTGGACGGGACCGGCACCGTGTCGCCAGGTTCGAAACCGCTCTCGCGCAAGGCGGCGCGGCTGCGCCGGCTCTCGGGCAGCAGCAACATGACGATCACCACGGCGTGCGGCCAGTGCTGCATCCACCAGCCGGCTTGCATGTATGCGCGGGGTGCCACGATCAGGGACGCCGCCGCCATCGCGATCTGCAGGACCACCGTCGCCGGCACGGCCCAGCGTTGCCGCTTCCACAGCGCGATGGCGACCAACGCCTGGAGCGCGGCCAGCATCACCGGAACGAGGGCCACGGCCGGGTCCATCGTGTGCAGGCGCCAGGCTGCGGCGAGCACCGCCAGGATCGCCCCCAGTCGACGCGGCCACGACGCGGACAACCCTGCGCCGAGGTGATGCATGAATCGATCGGCCATGCGGAAGTATCCCCGCAAAATGAAAAAAGCCCCCGACTTGCGGCGGGGGCTCGAGTGCGCTGGTTTTTAGCGCGTTCTTATTCGACGGGAACCGTCGTCCCCGCGCAGGCGGGGACCCAGTTCCAATTTACTTGGCCTGCCGATACTTCCGCAACGCCGCGATCTGCGCGGCCATCACGGCGAGTTCGGACTGGGCCTTGGCCACGTCGATTTCGGACTTGGCGTTCTTCAGCGCCTCTTCCGCAGCGGCCTTGGCTTCGTTGGCCTTCTCTTCGTCCAGGTCCTTGCCGCGGATGGCGGTGTCGGACAGCACGGTCACGCGGTTCGGCTGCACCTCGAGGATGCCGCCGGCGACGAAGACGAACTCCTCGCTGCCGTCGGCCTTCTCGATGCGCACCGAGCCCGGCTTCACGCGTGTGATCAGCGGCGTGTGGCGCGGGAAGATGCCGAGCTCGCCGGCCTCACCGGGAAGCGCGACGAAGCGCGCCTCGCCGGAGAAGATGGACTCCTCGGCGCTCACCACGTCGACGTGGATGGTGT
>JAJNBO010000498.1 GCA_021156245.1 Ramlibacter sp.
CGGTCGACCGCTCCGTGCACGTAGGCGTCGAAGAGGATCAGCAGTTCCTGGTCGAAGTCCTGCGCGGTCAGGCGAGGCGGCATGGCGGCTCCCGTGGAAAAGGTCGCGGCGATCATAGTCCGCGCAGGGACGCCGCGGGTCAGGCCCCCGGCACGGGCGCGATGTTGGCGAGCGGCTCGCCGCGGGACCAGCGGGCGAGGTTGTCCAGGAACATGCGGGCGACGCGCTGCTCGTTGCCGTCCGAGAACCCGGCGCTGTGCGGGGTGAGGATCACGTTCGGCAGTTCCCACAGCGGCGAGCCCGCCGGCAGAGGCTCCTGCGCGAAGACGTCCAGGTAGGCGCCGGCGATCCGGCGCTCGCGCAGTGCGGCGACCAGGGCTTCCTCGTCCACGACTTCGCCGCGCGCCACGTTGACGAGGCCGCAATGCGGCTGCAGCAACGCCAACTCGCGCGCGCCGATGAGGCCCTGGGTGCGTCGGGTCAACGGGCAGGCCAGCACCAGCCAGTCCGCGGTCGGCAGCACCGCATGCAAATCGCTGTCGGCGACCGTGTGGACGCCGGCGGCCGGCGGAGCCGCGGTGCGGCGGACCACGGTCAGCGACAAGCCGATCGCCTGCAGCAGCCGCCCGATCTCCTGTCCAACCGGTCCCCATCCCATGATGACCGCCGACTGTCCGTGCAGGTCCCGCGGCAGGCCGGTGGCTATGAGCGGCGCCCATTCGTGCCGCCGCCGGGCAGCCATGAGGCTGGGCCAGTGGCGCGCCAGCGCCAGCAATCCGAGCAGGGCGGTCTGCGCGACCACGGGAGCATTGGCCCCGGAGGACGTGGCCACCGGCACGCCGCGCTCGCGCAGGGCCACGTACACGGGACGGTCCGCGCCGGCGCTGTGGATATGCACCCACTGCAGGCGTGGCGCGTGCAGCAGCGCGTCGTACATGCGCTGCGTGTCGGGCAGCACCCGGTGCTTGGTGGAGACGCCCGTCACGTCGCGGGAGACGAAGGCGACGTCCGCGAGCGCCGCCTCCGGATCCTCCGGTGCGACCAGCACATGCGCGCGGCTTCCCAGCACGGTGGCAACTGGCGCGCACAGCGTGGCCGCAGCCTGCCGCGACATCAGGATACGCAGCGGTGCGTCGCTCAATCCGCGGTCGCTCCCGACTCGCGCACGATCACGCGCCACTTCTCGTATTCCTTCTGGACGAACTGGCCGAACTGCTGCGGCGAGCCGCCGACGGGATCGGCGCCTTCGCGCACCAGCTGCTCCTGCAGCGACGGCAGCGACTCGTTCACTGCCTTGTTCAGCGAGGCGATCACGGTCTCCGGCGTTCCCTTCGGGGCGAAGAAGCCGAACCAGGAGCCGGCCTCGAAGCCGGGATAGCCGCTTTCGATGACGGTCGGGACGTTCGGCATGGAGCGCGAACGCGCCGCGCTCGTCACCGCCACCGCGCGCAGGCCGCCGGAGTGGATGTGCTGGATCACCGAGGGGATGGTCGCGAACATGAACTGGATGCGGCCGGCCAGCAGGTCCTTCAGGGCCTCCGCGCCCTTGTACGGAATGTGCGTGTAGTCCGCGCCCGTGCGCTTGGCCAGCATGTAGCCGGAGAGATGCGAGGAAGTGCCGATGCCCGTCGAGCCGTAGTTCAGCTTGCCCGGGTTGGCCTTGGCGTACGCCACCAGTTCGTCCACGGTCTTCGCCGGCACGGAAGGGTGCACCACGAGCACGTTCGGCACGTCCGCGATCTGCACCACCGGTACCAGGTCGGTGAGCGGGTTGACGCCCAGCTTCTTGTAGAGCGTCGGGTTGACCGCGATCGGGCCCACCGAGTTGACGATCAGCGTGTAGCCGTCCGGCGCCGACCGCGCCGCCAGTTCCGTGCCGAGGTTGCCGCCCGCGCCCGGCTTGTTGTCGACGACGAAGCTCTGCTTGAGCCGTTCGGTGAGCTTCTGGCTGACCGCGCGCGTGAGGATGTCGGTCGTGCCGCCGGCCGTGAAGGCGACGATCACCTTGACCGGCTTGGCTGGATAGTCGGCTTGCGCCCAGGCGCCGGGTGCGGCGAGTGCGGCCAGGCCGGCCAGCACGCAGCGCCGGCTGAAGGTGTCGAAGCGATCCATCGGTGTCTCCTGTCGTTGTCCTTCGTTGCCGGGCTCAGGTGCGGTAGCTCGGATCCATGCGGTCCAGCTTGCGCAGCAGCGCGGGCCATTCCATCAGGCCGTAGGGCCTGCGCGTGCCCGGCTGGTAGTTGTTCCAGGTCTCTTCCAGCACGTGCTGCGGCACCGCCCGCAACTTGGTGTTGCACGACATCGCGGCGATCTGCGAGCGGCAGGACAGCTCCAGCCGGTGCGTCCAGTTGAAGGCCTCGCCCGTAGTGCGGCCGACCACGAGGGCGCCGTGATTGCGCAGGATCAGGGCTTCCCCCTGGCCGAGGTCGCGCACGAGCGATTCCTTCTCGGCGTCGTTCAGCACCACGCCTTCGTACTCGTGATAGCCGATCTTCAGGAAGCGCATCGCCGTCTGCGTGATGGGCAGCAGCCCGCAGTCGAGCGCGGAGACGGCCATGGACGCCCAGCTGTGCGTGTGGATCACGCAGCCGACTTCCGGGCGCGCCTCGTGCACCGCGCTGTGGATCACGTAGCCGGCCTTGTTGACGCCGTAGTCGAGGACGCCGAAATCAGGCTTGGAAAGGACATTGCCGGCCAGGTCCACCTTGATCAGGCAGGAGGCGGTGATCTCCTCGTACATCATCCCGTAGGGATTGATCAGGAAGGTTTCCTCGCCGGGCACGCGCACCGAGATGTG
>JAJNBO010000499.1 GCA_021156245.1 Ramlibacter sp.
CGCCAGCAAGGTGACGATCAGCAGTTGGACAAGCCGGGACAGCGCTTTCATGCGCTCTCTAGGGCAAACCCCGTGCCAGCGCCGATTTCTCCTTGCGGATCAACAACTTACGGGGAATGCGTCGTTGCGGATCCGGGTTTTCCCCTAACTGTCGAGCGAAGACGTGCTCTTCCTGTCGCCATTCAGCGACAGCCCATCCAGGGTATCCTGAGAAATCCCTTTGAAATCAATTACTTGTCGTCGTCGCCGGGTGGCGACAGGCCGCGCTCGGCGCCACTGGACTGGAAGTGTCCGGGTGTCAGCGCGTGCTTTTGCAGCAACCGATAGAACTCGGTGCGGTTGCGGTCCGCCAGCCGCGCGGCGTCGGCCACGCTGCCGTCCGTGAGCTTGAGCAGGCCGACCAGGTACTCGCGTTCGAAACGCTGCTTGGCTTCCGCATACGTGAGCACCTGCACGGAGGGCACGCGCAACGCGCGCTGCACCAGCGCCAGGGGCACGAGCGGCGTGGTCGCGAGCGCGCAGACCTGCTCCACCACGTTGTAAAGCTGGCGCACGTTGCCCGGCCAGGCCGCGCCGATCAGGGCCTTCAGCGCTTCCGGCGCGAAACCCGAGAGCCGGCGGCCGTACTTGGCGGCCAGCTTGTCCAGGAAGTGGTTGGCCAGCAGCGGGATGTCCTCGCGGCGCTCGGCCAGCGTGGGGAGCGTGAGCGTCACCACGTTCAGTCGGTAGTACAGGTCCTCGCGGAACTGGCCGGCCGCCATCGCCGCCTCGAGGTCGCGGTGCGTCGCGGAGATGATGCGCACGTCCACGTTGTGCGACTGGCTGGAGCCCACGGGACGCACCGCGCGCTCCTGCAGCACGCGCAGCAGCTTGACCTGCAGCGCGGGCGGCATGTCGCCGATCTCGTCGAGCAGCAACGTGCCGCCGTCGGCGGCCTGGAACAGGCCTTGCCGGTTGGTGACGGCGTCGGTGAAGGCGCCCTTCACGTGGCCGAACAGCTCGGACTCGAGCAGGGCCTCGGGGATCGCGCCGCAGTTCACCGCGATGAAGGGCTTGCCGGCCCTGGCGCTCGCCCGGTGGATGGCGCGCGCCAGCATCTCCTTGCCGCTGCCGCTGTCGCCCCGCAGCAGCACGCTGGCGTCGGAGCGCGCCACCATGCGCGCTTCGGCCAGCAGGTCCGCCATGCGCGCGGAGCGGCTCACGATCTCGGCGCGCCACGCCTCGTCTCCCTGGGCGCTGGCCGGCGCCGGGGAGACCAGGGCCAGCGCTTGCGCGATGCGCTCCAGCAAGTCCTTGCCGTCGTACGGCTTGGTCAGGTAGGTGAAGACTCCGCGCCGTGTCGCCTCCACGGCGTCGGGAATGGTCCCATGCGCGGTGAGCAGGATCACGGGCATGGACGGGTGGCGCCGGTGCACCTCGTCGAAGAGCGCGAGCCCATCCAGTCCCGGCAGGCGCACGTCGCTGATCATCAGCTGCGGCCGCTCCAGTTCGAGCTGCGCCAGCGCCGATTCCGCCGAAGCCGCGGTGGCGACGCGGTAACCGGCCGCCTGCAGCCGCATCGACAGCAGCCGCAGCATGTCGGCATCGTCGTCGACGACCAGGAGGCGGGAGGCGGAAGGAGCGGTGGCCATCGCGTCAGGGGCGGGCGGGCGGGCGTTGCACGGGGCCGGGCAGGCTGCGCTCGATGGCGCGCACCGCTTCGAGCCGCTCGTTCAGCTGGTCGATGCGGCGCTGCGCATCCCGCAGGAGCTGGGCCTGGCGCTCCGCCTGTTCCTCGACGCGGCGCTGCTCGGCAAGTTGCGTCGCCAGCAGGCGGGCGAACGGGTGCAGGCTGCGCGCGTCGGGGCTGGTGTCGGCGAGGACCCGTTGCAGCAGGGTCTGCGCGCGCGCGCCACTGGCCGGGGTGCGCGTCTGCGCGAGCGCCAGCGCCAGCTGCGTCGCGCGCGACGGCGTATAGCTGCTGTCGCCGAGGCGCTGCACCTCCTGCGCGAGTTCCGGCGCGGGCAGGCCGCGCACGCGTTCGGCGTAGCTGACGGCGGTTTCGAGGGGATGCGGCGCCGCGCCTGGGGCTGGAGCCGTGGACGCGGGTGCGGCTGCCGTGGTCGACGCGGATTCGGGAGGCGGGGCAGGGGCGGGCAGCACCATCACGCGCATCGGTTCGAGCGCGGGTGCCGGCGCCGGCGGTGGCGGCGGCGGTGCGGGAGCCGGCGCCGCACAGGCGGACAGCAGCCCGGCCAGGCTGCAGGCCACGAGGACCCGCAGGAGGGGAAATTCACTTCGCATGAGGCAGTTCTATCCTGAAATGGGCGCCGCCGGTGCCGTCGAGCAGGAGGACACGGCCACCGTGGGCTGCAACGTACTCCTGCACGATCGACAGCCCGATGCCGGTGCCGCGCACGGTGTCTTCGGGCTGGCGCTCGCCCCGGTAGAACGGCTCGAACACCCGGGCGCGGTCGGCTTCCGCCACGCCGGGGCCCTCGTCCCGCACGTCGATGCAAACGCCTTCGTCGCCGGCCGAAAGCGACAGCTTCAGCAGCGCGCCGGCTGGCGAAAAACGGATCGCGTTGGAGAGCAGGTTGGCGACGGCCACGCCGAGCTTGGCAGGATCGACCGCCAGCGTGACCGGCTCGCCCTCCACGCGCACGTCCAGCCGCCGCGCCTGCCACTGCAGCCGCTGCGCCTCCACTTCCGCGCGCACCAGTTCGAGCAGGTCGGTGCGCTGGCGCTGCAGCTGCCGCGCCTCGAACGCCGCGGCGTTGAATTGCAGCAGCGCCTCGATGTGCGCCTGCAGGGCCAG
>JAJNBO010000044.1 GCA_021156245.1 Ramlibacter sp.
GCCGGCCGCTTCGTGATCGACGCGGTCACGGGGCAGCTGGTCTTCCTTGCGGCGCCGGACTTCGAAGCCCCAGCCGACGCGGACCGCGACAACGTCTACACCGTGGCCGTGCAGGTGAGCGACGGCGTGTTGACGACCACGCAGACCTTCACGGTGCGCGTCCAGGATGCCGTGGAGACGCCGCCGCCGCCGCCGCCGCCGCCGCCCCCTCCGCCGCCGGCACCGGAGCCCCCGCCTCCGCCGCCTCCGCCGCCAGCGCCGCCTCCGCCTGCGCCGCCCCCACCGCCGGTTGCTCCGCCGGGCACGGTGGGCGAGCCGCCGGGCGACGGGCCCGGCGTGCCGCCGCCCGCGCCGCCCCCGACGGTGTCCGTCACGCCCTGGACGGTGGACGTGGGCAGCCTGTCGACGGTGGTGCGCGCGGTGGTGTTCGACCGCGACGGCGCGCTGCTTGCCAGCGTGGATGCGGCCGAGGCGACGTCGTCCGGTTTCGGTGTCTCGGCGCGCATCGATCCGCGCCAGATGGAGGAACTGCAGCGGTCGCTGCGTTCCGGCACGTTCGCCGAAAACCTGAATCGCTTGCGGGAAGAAGTGCAGGAGAACGTTTCCCTCGAGCAGTCGGTGACCGTGTCGGTGGCGGGTGTGTCGCTGGGCCTCTCGCTGGTGTACGTGCTGTGGCTGATCCGGGGCGGCGTGCTGATGGGGAGCTACCTGTCCGCCTTGCCCGCGTGGCGCATCCTGGATCCGCTGCCCGTGCTGGCACGGCCAGGGGACGACGAAGAGCAGGACGAGGACGACATGGCCGACGCGCAGGACACCGGCCGCAACGTGCTGCGGGGGTTCGGATGAAGCTGGTCGGCACGCGCACCTACATCACGCTCGGCCTCGTCTCGCTGGTGAGCACGGCATTGCTCGCCGCCTCGTTCTTCGGCCTGATCCCCGATCGCGTCGCTGCCGAGCGCCAGGGCCGCGTCGCGCTGGCCGAATCGCTCGCGGCCGGCAGCACGGCGATCCTGGCAACCTCGGACGGCCGTCCGCTCGAGGACATGTACCGCTTCGTGCACAAGCGCAACGAAGCCCTGCGTTCGATCGGCCTGCGTTCCAGGGACGGCCGGCTCGTCGTCACGGCGGGAGAGCATGCACGCAACTGGATGCCCATGGACAGCGAGGGCGCACGCGATGCCCAGGTCCAGGTCAACCTGCTTGCGGGCGGGCAGCCCTGGGGCCAGCTCGAGTTGCGTTTCGACCCGCTGACGCGGCCGGGGATCGCCGGCATCCTGCACACCCCGCTGCTGCTGCTGGTGGCGTTCTGCGCCACCTTGTGCTTCATCGGCTTCCACGTCTATCTCTCCCGTGTGCTGCGGCACCTGGATCCGGCCAAGGCCATCCCGGGACGCGTGCGTTCGGCGCTGGACTCGCTGGCCGGCGGCCTGCTGGTGATCGACCAGAAGCAGCAGGTGGTGCTGGCCAACGAGGCCTTCGTCAAGCTGCTCGGACGGACGAACGAGGAACTGGTGGGATCGTCCGTCTCCGGCATCGCCTGGCTGGACGATGCAGGCCAGCCGCTGCCCGCGGACAGCGCGCCGTGGGCTGAAGCGCTGCGCTCGGCGGGCGTGCACCGCAACGAGCGCCTGCGCCTGCGCGCGGCGGACGGCCGTGAGCGCAGCTTCATCGTGAACTGTTCTCCCGTGCTGGGCGCCGGCACGCGGCCGGGCGGGGTCCTCATCAGCCTGGAGGACATCACGCTGCTGGAAGAGAGCCGGGTCGAACTGCGCTCGGCGAAGGAAGAGGCCGAGGCGGCGAACCGCGCGAAGAGCGAGTTCCTGGCCAACATGAGCCACGAGATCCGCACCCCGATGAACGCCATCCTCGGCTTCACGGAGCTGCTGCGGCGGGGCTTCGGCAAGAGCGAGCGCGAGTCGTCCCGCTACCTCGACACCATCCACCACAGCGGCAAGCACCTGCTGGGGCTGATCAACGACATCCTCGACCTCTCCAAGGTGGAGGCCGGCCAGCTGACGGTGGAGAAGATCGCGTGCGCGCCGCACGCGGTGATCCAGGGGGCGCTCGCGGAACTGGCGCTGAAGGCGCAGGAGAAGGGCATCCGCCTGTCCATCCGGCTGCTGACCCCCGTGCCCGAGCGCGTGCAGTCCGACCCGGCGCGCCTGCGTCAAGTGGTGCTCAACCTCCTGAGCAATGCAGTGAAGTTCACGGACCGGGGCGGCGTCGAAGTGGTGCTCGGCTGCTCCGCCAACGCCTACACGGTGGAGGTCAACGACACCGGCATCGGCATGGAACCGTCGCAGGTGGAGTCGATGTTCGACCCGTTCACGCAGGCCGACGCGTCCATCACGCGGCGCTTCGGCGGCACGGGCCTGGGCCTGGCGATCAGCCGCCGGCTGGCGCGCGCGCTCGGGGGAGACCTGGTTGGCACCAGCCAGCCCGGCGTCGGCACGACGATGATCTTCACGTTCTCGACCGGGCCGCTCGATGGCGTGCGGATGCTGGACACGGCGCAACTGGCCGCTCCGCAGGCCGCGCAGGCCAGCTTGCGACGCACCCGCTGGCGCATTCCTTCCGCCCGTGTGCTGGTGGTGGACGACGGTGCGGAGAACCGCGAACTGCTGTCGCTGGTGCTCGCCGAAAACGGCCTGTGGGTGGAGGAAGCCGCGGACGGGCAGCAGGCGCTGGACAAGCTGTCGGCCGGCAGCTTCGACCTGGTGCTGATGGACATGCAGATGCCGGTCATGGACGGGTACGCGGCCACCCAGGCGCTGCGACGCCGCGGCGACAAGGTGCCGGTGGTGGCGCTGACGGCCCATGCCATGAAAGGCTATGAAGAGGAAGTGATGCAGGCAGGCTGTACCGCCTACCTGACCAAACCGGTGGACATCGACATCCTGCTGCAGCAGGTGGCATTGCTGCTCGGCGGAACCGCCGAGGAGGCGATGCCCGTGGAGCTTGCATCGGTGTTCTCGGAGCCGAGCGACGAGTCCGTGCCGGAGGGGCCGATCCGCTCCCGCTTCGCGTCCCATGCCAAGCTGGTGCCCATCGTGCGCAAGTTCGCCGCCCGGCTGGACGAGCAACTCGCGCAGGCGCGTGCCGCCCTCGGCGCGGGCGACCTGGCGGAAGTGGAGCGGCTGGCGCACTGGCTGGCGGGCGCCGCCGGCACCGTGGGCTACGACGCGTTCACCGCGCCGGCCCGGGAGCTCGAAGCGGCGGCGAAGGACAACGATGCGGCGGCCGTGGAGATGGTCCTGCAGCGCCTGTTCCAGATGGCGGGACAACTCGAATTGCCGGAGGTGGCAACCCAATGAAAGATGCAAAGGGCATGGAGGGAGACTCGATCTCGACCCATCCGACGGTGTTTGCGCCGGGGGAAGACAGGCTGTCGGAGCAGGAGTTGCGCGCGTTGTCGCCGCAGGAGCTGATCTGGCGCAACCGCACGGTGGCCGCGTTGTCCGAAGCGTTGATCATGATGGTCGACGACGAGATGCTGAACATCGAGATGACGCAGGCCTTCCTCACCGAGGCGGGCTACAAGCAGTTCGTCCAGACCGACAAGCCGGAGCAGGCCATCGCCATGATGCGCGGCGAGATGCCGGGCGTCCTGCTGCTGGACCTGAGCATGCCCAGGGTGAGCGGCCTGGACATCCTGGCCTCGATGCGCGAGGACGCCGTGCTGCGCCACGTACCGGTGATCGTGCTCACCAGCAGCACCGATCCGCAGGTCAAGCTCAAGGCACTGGCGCTTGGCGCGATGGACTTCCTGTCGAAGCCGGTCGATCCCAGCGAGCTCGGTTTGCGCATCCGCAACACGCTGGCGGCCAGCGCGTACCGCGAATACCTCGGGCAGCACGATGCGCTGACGGGGCTGCCCAACAAGCTGCGCTATCGCAAGGTGGCGGCCGAGGTGCTTTCCCAAGCCCGCGCGAACGGGGCCTCGGGCGCTTTCCTCCACATCGGGGTGGATGGCCTGGGCCGCATCAACGACGCCCTCGGCCGCGTCATCGGCGACCAAATGCTGCAACGGCTGGCCAAGCGCCTGGCCAGCTGCGTCCAGACCGAGGCCCAGGGAGAGCTTTCCTCGGAACACCACAACCCGACCTTGTTCCGCTTCGATGGCGACGAGTTCGCCGTGATCATTCCCTCGATGGACGGCGTGCACAGCGCGGCGGCGTTCATGAACAAGGTGCTGGAGGACGCGACGGCCAGCTTCCATCGCGTGGGGTCGCCCGAGGTCATCGTCACCTGCAGCGTCGGCGTGTCGGTGTTCCCCAACGACGGCATGGATCCGGACGTGCTCACGCGCAACGCGGGCCTGGCCTTGCGCCACGCCAAGCAGGCAGGGCCGCACCGCTACGAATTCTTCTCGCCGCAGTTCAACGAGCAGGCCCTGAGCCGGCTGGACCTGGGTGCCGAACTGCGCCACGCGGTGGGACGGGACGAGATCGAGCTGCTGTACGAGCCGCGGGTCGAGCTCGCCAGCGGCCGCCTGGTGGCCGCACAGACCATCGTGCGGTGGCGGCATTCCTCCGGGCGCGTGATCGAAGGCGACGAGCTGATGGACCTGGCGGGCACGTCCGAGATGGACGTTGCGCTGATGGAATGGGTGTTCGAGCAGCTGCGCAAGACCATGAAGAACTGGCGGACGGCCGGCTTGCAGCCCGTACCGGTCGGCGTGAAGGCGTCCCTCGCCAACCTCCACCCGCGCGACCTGAGCCACCTCGTCAATGCAGCCATCGCGGGGGGCATCGAGCCGCAGCACCTCACCCTGGAGTTGCAACACGTGTCGGCGCTTGAAAACCTGCTGCCCAAGGACACCGCCGCCATCGCGCAGCTGCGCAAGAAGGGCGTGCGCGTGGCGCTCGACCGCTTCGGCAGCTCGGCGTCCGTGGTGCACCTGCGCAAACTGGCATGCGACGAGATCAAGCTGGACGAGAGTTTCGTGACCGACCTCGAAGGCGACGCCACGGTGCAGGCCATGGTGCTGGGCATGGGTGACCTGGCGCGGCGCCTCAAGCTGAACTGTGTCGCCCCCGGCGTGACGAAGGCCCAGGAACTGGCGTTCCTCAAGAAGAACGGCTGGGACCAGGGGCAGGGGGCGCTGTTCGGGGAGCGCACCAACGGGCTGGCCTTCGCGGCCCGGTGGCTCACGCGCAGCGGCCGGCCGCTGCGCGCGCAGGTCGGCTCCTAGTGGAATCCACGGGGCGGCGCCGCCGGACAGGGGCGTAGACTGGGCCGCGGCCCTCCGGGCCACCAGTTCAGGAGGCCCGTTCTTGCAGCCGACGAACATCGCCGATCCGGCGTACTTCCACAAGGTGGTGGATTGCCAGTGGGCCTGCCCCGCGCACACCCCTGTCCCCGAATACATCCGCATGATCGCGCAGGGCCGCTACGGCGACGCCTATATGGTCAACTGGGTGTCCAACGTGTTCCCCGGCATCTTGGGCCGAACGTGCGACCGCCCCTGCGAGCCCGCCTGCCGCCGCGGCCGGGTGGAGCAGAGCAATACGGGTGATCCGGAGCCGGTGGCCATCTGCCGGCTCAAGAGGGTGGCGGCCGACCACAAGGCGGACGTCCGGAGCCGCATGCCGTCCGTGGCGCCCCGCAACGGCAGACGCATTGCCTGCGTGGGTGCGGGTCCGGCCTCGCTGACGGTCGCACGCGACCTGGCCCCGCTGGGCTACGAGGTGACGGTGTTCGAGGGCGAGCAGAAGGCGGGCGGCTTCATGCGCACGCAGATCCCGCATTTCCGCCTGCCCGAGGAAGTGATCGACGAGGAGACCGGGTACGTGCTGGACCTCGGCGTCAATTTCGTCTCCGGCCAGCCCGTCACGTCGATGAAGGCGCTGATGGCGCAGGGCTACGACGCCATCTTCGTCGGCTGCGGCGCGCCCCGCGGACGCGACCTCGACCTGCCGGGCCGGAGCGAAGCCGCCAGCCAGATCCACGTGGGCATCGACTGGCTGGCCTCCGTCTCTTTCGGGCACATCACCCAGGTCGGCCGCCGCGTCATCGTCCTCGGCGGCGGCAACACGGCCATGGACTGCTGCCGGTCGGCGCGCCGCCTGGGCGGCGAAGACGTGAAGGTCATCGTGCGCAGCGGCTTCGAGGAGATGAAGGCCTCGCCGTGGGAGAAGGAAGACGCGATGCACGAGGGCATCCCCATCATCAACTTCCACGTACCCAAGGCCTTCGTGCACGAAGGAGGCCGCCTGGCCGGGATGACGTTCGACGTGGTCCGGGCCGAGTACGACGCGCAAGGAAAGCGCAACCTGGTTCCCACGGGCGAGCCCGAGGCCTTCTTCCCCTGCGACACGGTGCTCATCGCCGTCGGCCAGGAGAACTCCTTTCCCTGGATCGAGCGCGACTCCGGCATCGCCTTCGACCGCTGGGGCCTGCCGGAGCTGGACAAGCGCACCCACCAGGCCAGCGTCCCCCACGTGTTCTTCGGCGGCGACGCGGCTTTCGGGCCGAAGAACATCATCACGGCCGTGGCGCACGGCCACGAGGCCGCGGTGTCCATCGACCTGTTGCTCAATGGCCAGGACCCACGGGCGCGCCCCGGTCCCATCGTCAACCTGATGTCGCAGAAGATGGGCATCCACGAGTGGAGCTACGACAACGCCACCTCGCTGGACAACCGGTACAAGGTGCCCTGGGCCAAGGCGGAGATGGCGCTGGCCAGCATCCGGGTCGAGGTGGAGCTGGGTTTCGACGCCGCGACGGCCTTCAACGAGGCGCAGCGCTGCCTGAACTGCGATGTGCAGACGGTGTTCAACCAGTCGACGTGCATCGAGTGCGACGCCTGCGTGGACATCTGTCCCATGGACTGCATTTCGTTCACCGCCGATGGGGACGAGCCCGACCTGCGCCAGCGCCTGAAAGCGCCCGCATTGAACCTGGCGCAGGACCTCTACGTGTCCGGCCAGCTGAAGACGGGGCGGGTGATGGTGAAGGACGAGGACGTCTGCCTGCACTGCGGCCTGTGCGCGGAACGGTGCCCCACCGGCGCCTGGGACATGCAGAAGTTCCTGTTCAAGACGGCGATGGCGGGCCTGGCGAAGCCTCAGTCCGCACCGCGGGAGGTGATCGTATGAACCGGATCGAAGCGGTCAATGACTTCGTCATCAAGTTCGCCAACGTCAACGGCTCGGGTTCGGCATCCGCCAATGAACTGTTCGCCAAGGCCATCCTGCGCATGGGCGTGCCGGTGAGTCCGCGCAACATCTTCCCGAGCAACATCCAGGGCTTGCCCACCTGGTACGAGGTGCGCGTGAGCGAAGAGGGCTGGCAAGGGCGGCGGGGCGGCGTGGACATGATGGTCGCCATGAACCCGCAGACCTGGGATGCCGACGTGGCCGAGATCTCCCCGGGCGGCTACCTTTTCTACGACAACACCCGGGCCCTTCCGCCCTCGGCGTTTCGAGCGGACATCCACGTCATCGGCATGCCGCTGACGGACATCTGCAACGCCGTCTACTCCGACCCGCGACAGCGGCAGCTGTTCAAGAACATCGTGTACGTCGGCGCCCTGTCGGTGCTGCTAGAGATCGACCCGGCGGAGATCGAGAAGCTGTTCGGCGAGCAGTACAAGGGCAAGGAAAAGCTGCTGGCGTCCAACGTGCAGGCGCTGCAGCTCGGGCGCGAGTTCGCGCACGAGCACCTGCAATGGCCGCTGGGCATCCGCGTGCGCAAGGCGGATCGGGTGGGCGACCAGATCTTCGTGGACGGCAACAGCGCCGCGGCGCTGGGCTGCGTCTATGGCGGCGCCACGGTCGCGGCCTGGTACCCGATCACGCCGTCGTCGTCCGTGGCGGAGGCGTTCGAGAAGTACTGCGGCAAGCTGCGCGTCGATCCGGACACGGGCCAGCACCTCTACGCCATCGTGCAGGCCGAGGACGAGATCGCGTCCATCGGCATGGTGGTCGGCGCGGGCTGGAACGGGGCGCGGGCATTCACCGCGACCTCCGGACCGGGCGTATCGCTGATGACGGAATTCATCGGGCTCGCCTACTTCGCCGAGATTCCGATCACCATCATCGACGTGCAGCGCGGCGGGCCTTCGACCGGCATGCCGACGCGCACCCAGCAGGCCGACGTGCTGGCCTGCGCCTATGCCTCGCATGGCGACACCAAGCACGTGCTGCTGTTCCCGGAAGATCCGCACGAGTGTTTCGAGCACGCCGCGTCCGCTCTCGACCTGGCCGAACGCCTGCAGACGCCGGTGTTCCTGATGACCGACCTCGACATCGGCATGAACCAGCGCCTGTGCCGCCCCTTCGCATGGGAGGAGGGCGGGCAGTACGACCGTGGCAAGGTGATGAGCGCCGCCGAACTCGAGGCGGGCCGCGACTTCGGCCGCTACAAGGACGTCGATGGCGACGGCATCCCCTGGCGCACCCTGCCGGGCACGCATCCCAGCAAGGGCTCGTACTTCACGCGCGGCACCACGCGCGACCCTTATGCGCGCTACTCGGAGCGTGGTCCCGACTACGTCTACAACATGGAAAGGCTGCTGCGCAAGTTCGCGACCGCCGCGGCCCTGGTGCCGCAGCCGGTGATCCGGCGCGCCGCAGCGGAGACGCCGCTGGGCGTCATCTACTTCGGTTCGACCAGCCCCGCCATGCAGGAGGCGCTGGGCGTGCTGGCGGCGCAGGGCATCCATCTGGACGCCATGCGCCTGCGCGCGTTTCCCTTCCCCGACAGCGTCGCGGAGTTCATCGCCAGGCACGAGCGCGTGTTCGTGGTGGAACAGAACCGCGACGCCCAGATGCGCAGCCTGCTGGTCAACGAGCTCGATCTCTCTCCGCGGCAGCTGGTGAAGGTCCTCCACTACGACGGCACGCCGATCACCGCGCGCTTCATCACCCAGGCCATCACCGCGCACGTGCAGGCTCAGCGGGAGACCATGCAATGACGTACATCGCCAAGCCACCGCTGCGCCATCCGACGCTGGAGAAAAACCGCGTCGGCTACACGCGGCGCGACTACGAAGGCAAGATCTCCACGCTGTGCGCCGGCTGTGGCCACGACTCCATCTCGGCGGCGGTCATCCAGGCCTGCTGGGAGCTGGACATCGAACCGCACCGCGTGGCCAAGCTTTCGGGCATCGGCTGCAGTTCCAAGACGCCGGACTACTTCCTCGGCGCGTCGCACGGCTTCAACACGGTGCATGGGCGCATGCCCTCGGTGCTCACCGGCGCCAACCTGGCCAACCGGGACCTGCTGTACCTGGGCATTTCAGGCGACGGCGACTCCGCCTCGATCGGCCTCGGCCAGTTCGCGCACGCCATGCGGCGTGGCGTGCGCATGGCGTACATCGTCGAGAACAACGGCGTCTACGGCTTGACCAAGGGCCAGTTCTCGGCCACGGCGGACAGCGGCAGCAAGAGCAAGAAGGGCGTGATCAACAGCGACAGCCCGGTGGACCTCGTCGCCATGGCGCTCCAGCTCGGCGCCACCTACGTTGCCCGCAGTTTCTCCGGAAACAAGGAGCAGCTGGTCCCGTTGATCAAGGGCGCGATGACGCACGGTGGCGCCGCGTTCATCGACGTCATCAGTCCCTGCGTCGCCTTCAACAACCACCCCGGCAGCACCAAGAGCTACGACTACATCCGCGAGCACAACGAATCCGTCAGCCGCATCGACTTCATCTCGCCGCGCGCCGAGATCACCGCGCAGGCCCCGCCCGGCCAGGTGGTCGACGTCCGCCAGCACGACGGCACGCTGCTGCGCCTGCGCAGCCTGCATGCCGACTACGACCCCACCGACCGCTACGCCGCCATGGCCTTCATGCAGGCGCACCAGGCGCGCGGGGAGGTGGTCACCGGCCTGTTGTACGTCGACCCGCTGGCGACCGACCTGCACACCGCGCTGAACACGACCGCCCGTCCGCTGAATGCCCTGGAGGCGCCGCAGCTCTGTCCAGGCGCGTCCGTTCTGGCGAAGATCAACCACTCGCTGCGCTGACGGCGAGTGCGCCGAGGAGCTCGCACCATGGCCGAACGCACCGTCTTCCAGTCGATCCCGAAGAAGCACGTCCTCAGCCTCGGGCCGCAGCACAACGTCTGGGAGGCCGCCTGCGCGATGACGCGCGCCAATTGCGGCAGCGTCCTGGTGATGGAGCCGCCGGACAAGCTGCTCGGCATCGTGACCGAGCGGGACCTGATGACGCGCGTTCTCGCGAAAGCGCTGGAGCCGAAACAGACCACGCTGTCGCAAGTCATGACGCCCAGTCCCCAGTGCGTTCCTCCGGAGACGAAGGTGTCGGACGCCGTGCTGATCATGATCGAACGCGGATTCCGGCACCTGCCGGTGGTGGGGCCGGACCGCAAGATCCTGGGGGTGTTCTC
>JAJNBO010000045.1 GCA_021156245.1 Ramlibacter sp.
CGCTGTCCGGGGACATGGTGTTCGATGCGCAATGGAACGCGCAGCTCGGCGACGCGCTGCGGGTGGACGCTTCGCTCGCCCGGGTGCGCGGCGACGTGAACGTGCTGGCGGAAAGTGCCGACGGGGCCGCGGCGCGCGTCAGCGCCGGCGTGCGCGAGGCGCGCGTGACGGTCAGCACGCAGGGCGAGCAGCTCCTGTTCTCGCTGCTGTGGGACAGCGAACGGGCCGGGCGTGCCGAAGGCCAGGTGCGCACCCGCCTCGTGCGCGCCGCCGGCGGCGGATGGGACTGGCCGGAGCAGGCGCCGCTGGCTGGCCGCGTGCGCGCGCAGTTGCCGCGCATCGGCGTCTGGTCCCTGCTCGCGCCGCCGGGCTGGAGGCTGCGCGGCTCCCTCGATGCGGATATCACCGTGGCGGGCACGCGCGCACTGCCTGAGCTTTCCGGGCCGCTCAATGCGGACGAGCTCGCGTTGCGCTCGGTGGTGGACGGCATCGAGCTGCGCAACGGGCGCATGCGCGCCCAGCTCGCCGGCCAGAAACTCGTGGTGCAGGAATTCCTGCTGCGCGGCAGCGACGAAGGCGGCACCGGCGGCACCCTGGTCGCGTACGGCGAAGGGGCATGGACCCCGCAGGGCCCGACCTTCGAGGCGCACGCGCAACTCTCGCAGCTGCGCGCCAGCATCCGCAGCGACCGGCAGCTCACCATCTCCGGCCCGATCGCCGCGCGCACGGACCGCAGCGGCACCAGCGACACCGGAGACCTGAAGGTGGACCGCGCCCGGATCCAGGTGCCGGACGAAAGGCCGCCTCGCCTGGGCGACGACGTGGTCGTGCGCAACGCGCCGGGGGTGGCATCCACCGAGGAGCAGCGCAAGTTGCGGCCGTCGCCGAGCCAGGGGGGAGGCACCGTGACGCTGCGCGTCGGCTTCGACCTTGGCTCAGATTTCCGCGTGTCGGGCCGCGGCCTCGACACGCGGCTGGCCGGCAAGGTGCAGGTGCAGGGCGTCAGCGGCGGCATGCCGCAGATCACCGGGCTGATCCAGACCGCCGGCGGCACCTTCGAGGCGTATGGCCAGCGGATGAACATCGAGCGCGGCGAGCTGCGCTTCACCGGCCCCGCGGACAACCCGGCGCTGGACATCCTGGCGGTGCGCCCGAACATGACGCAGAAGGTCGGCGTCACCGTGACCGGCCGGGCGCAGTCGCCGCACGTCGAACTCTATTCGGACGCCGGGCTGTCCGAGGCGGAGACGCTCTCGTACATCGTGCTGGGACGCTCGTCCACGGGAGGCGGCGCGGAAACCGCCTTGCTGCAGCGCGCGGCGGCGGCCTTGCTGGCCGGGCGCGCCGGCACCGGCAAGGGCATCGCGGGACGGCTGGGGCTGGACGACCTCACCGTGGCGCAGGACAGCACCAGCGGCACACTGGTGCGGCTCGGCAAGCGCTTCGGCGACAACTTCTACGCCGCGTACGAGCGCAGCCTGTCCGGCGCCATGGGCACGCTGTTCATCTTCTACGACGTGTCGCGGCGCGTCACGGTGCGCGCCGAAGCCGGCGAGCGCACCGGCCTGGACCTGATCTTCACCTTTGCCTTCGACGGCCCCGGCCGGAAAAAGAACTAGCGCAGCTCGAACACGAGGCAGGTGGTGGTGGCATGGGCGTACAGCGTGCCGTCGGGGCCGACCAGCCGCGCCTCCGCCGTGGCGAGCTGGCGGCCGCAGTGCACCACCTTGCCTTCCGCGCGCACGCGCTGCACCTTGGGACCGATCGCCTTGACCAGGTTCACGCCGAGTTCCGCCGTGGTGTAGCCGCGGCCGGGCGGCATCATCGTGTGGACAGAGCAGCCGAGCGCGGAGTCCAGCAGCGTGGCATACCAGCCGCCGTGCACGCCGCCCATGGGATTGAGGTGGTCCGGCCCCGGCGCGCCCTGGAACACCGCGCGGCCCGCGTCCACTTCCAGCAGCTGGAAACTGAGCGTGCGCGCGATGGGCGGGTAGGGTAGTTCGCCACGGAGCATGGCTTGCAGCACGTCCAGCCCGCTGCGGCCGGCCACCTGCTCCGGCTTGGCGACGCCGCAGCCCGGCCCGCGCTCGATGCGCGCCACCACCTCGCGCTCCTGCGCCAGCCACTCTTCGAGCCTGTCCACCTGCGTCATCCCGCTTCTCCTGGATTCACTTGCATATGCAATGATTGCAGCTACAATAATATGGATGGACACCGCTGTCAAGCCGCAGGGCTGCACCAATCTCAAGCTGCGCCAGCTGATGCGCCGCGTGGCGCAGCTCTATGACGCGGAGGTCGGCAAGACCGGCCTGCGGGGCACGCAATACTCATTGCTATCGTACGTGGTGAAGCTCGGGCCGATCCGCCCCGGCGACCTGGCGCGCACGATGAAGGTGGACGCCTCCACGCTCACGCGCAACCTGCGGCCGCTGATGGCCGACGGGTTCCTGGCGCTGGAAGCCGGACCGGATGCGCGCAGCCGCCTGGTGCGGGCTACGGACGCCGGGCGCGAGAAGCGCCAGGAGGCGCAACGCCGCTGGCGCGTCGCCCAGGAATCGCTCAATCGACGTCTCGGCATGGAGCGGGTGGTCGCGCTGCACGCGCTGCTCGACGAATGCCAGGACCTGCTCGCCGACCTGCCGGAGGGATCCATCGATGACTGACTCGACGAGCCGGCGCGCGGCGCTGTGGCTGGTACTGCTGTCCGCGGCCGGCACCTTCGCGCTCACGATGGGCGTGCGCCAGAGCATGGGATTGTTCCTGTCGCCGCTGAACACCTCCACGGGGCTGGGCGTCGCCAGCATCAGCCTGGCCTTCGCCTTCGGCCAGCTGTGGTGGGGACTGACGCAGCCTTTCGCGGGCGCGATGGCGGACCGCATCGGCGCCGGCCGCGTGCTGCTGGTGGGCGCGGCGCTGGTGGCGCTCGGCACCTTCATCACGCCCTTCATGACGACGACGTGGGGCCTGGTCTTCGCCATCGGCATCCTGGCCGCCGGTGGCGCCGGCATGGCCGGGCCCGCCGTCCTCATGTCCGCCACCATGCGGATGATCGATCCGGCACGCCGGGGACTCGCCACCGGCATCGTCAATGCGGGAGGTTCCTTCGGTCAGTTCGCGCTGGCGCCCGTGGCCGCAGCGCTGATCGTGTCGACCGGCTGGGCGTCCGCGATGCAGGTGATGGCGGTGCTCGTGCTGCTTTGCCTGCCGGCAGCGTGGGTGCTGCGCGGCAACTCCGCGCACCTGACGCCGGCGGGGCAGAAATCGGTCGGAACCGGGGAAGCCGTGAAGACGGCGCTGCATCATCCGGGCTTCCTGCTCCTGGCTGCCGGCTTCTTCGTCTGCGGCTTCCACGTCGCCTTTCTCGCGACGCACTTGCCGGGCGTCGTGGCAGCGTGCGGCCTGCCGGCGCAATGGGGCGGCTGGGCGCTGGCGATGCTCGGGCTGTTCAACATCGTGGGCAGCATCGGCATCGGCTGGGCCGTCGGCCGCTGGCGCATGAAGTCGTTGCTGTCGCTGATCTACGCCGCACGCGGCATCGGCGTCCTGCTGTTCCTGCTGGCGCCGAAGACCGGACCGGTCGTCCTGGTGTTCGCCGCCTTCATGGGCCTGACGTTCCTGTCCACGGTGCCGCCGACGGCGGGCCTCGTCGCCAAGTTCTTCGGTCCGGCGAACATGGCCACGCTGTTCGGAATGGTGATGCTCACGCACCAGGTCGGCGGCTTCCTGGGCGCCTGGCTCGGTGGCAAGGTGTTCGAAGCCACGGGAGCCTACGACTGGGTCTGGTACATCGACATCGTGCTCGCGGCGGCCGCGGCGCTGGTGCACCTGCCCATCCGCGAGGACAAGCCGCGCAGCGCGGCGCTGGCGGCCACGGCGTGATGGAGTTGGCAGGCCCGGCTGAGCGCTGGCGCTGGCCTACAAACGGCTGAGCACAAACCGCGGCGTGCCTGTGCCGTTCTCCCAGGACAGCACCGGACCCTGTACTACCGGCGTACGCGCGCGGCAGTTGCAAAGTAGGGGCAGATGATTGCCGAACCCCTATACGCATGGAAGACAAGCCCGCAAGACTGACCGTCCTCATGGACGCGGAAAAAAAGAAGGAATTCGAAGAGCTCTGCGCATCCCAGGACATCACCGCTTCCCAGGTCGTCCGCCAGCTCATTCGCGAGTACCTGGCCCGCCACGGAATGGACAAGGCCCGCAAGGGCGAACGACGCGCCAACGGCGACTGACGCCCCCCGGGGGCGGGGGCTGCGATTACACTCCGATTAACATCAGAGTTGCGCCATCCGCCATGCCGCTCAAGACCGCCCGGTTGAACATCCTCGTCACGCCGTCCACGAAGAAGGCCTTCGAGGAACACTGCCGAAGAGACGATTGCACGCCCTCGCAGGTGGTGCGAAGCCTGATCCGCGACTTCATGGACCAGGCGACCGGGAGGCACCGGACCTCCACGCGCAAGCCGCCTGCGCGCAGCGGCGGCTGAGCGCTCAGACGGGGACGGTGTAGTTCAGCGTCATGCGACCGCCATCCACCACCACGATCTCGCCGGTCACGTAGCTGGCTGCGTCGCTGGCCAGCCAGGCCACTGCATCGGCCACCTCGGACGGCGCGCCCAGGCGCTTCATCGGCGTGCGGCTCATGATGCGCGCCTTCGCCTCCTCGCTGGTCAGCACGGCCTTGGCGGCGAGCTCGGTGGCGATCGTGCCCGGCGCCACCGCGTTGACCCGCACGCCCTTGTCGGCAAGCGCCAGCGCCATCACCCGCGTGAGCTGGTTGATGCCGCCCTTGCTGACGTTGTAGCTGGCGATGCTGGGGATGGTGAGCACGGCATTGACGGAGCTCATGTTCACGATGCTGCCGCCGCCGGCCTTGACCATTTCGCGCGCCACGGCCTGGCCGACGAGGAACGAGCCCTTCAGGTTGACGCGCAGCACCGCGTCGAAGTCCGCTTCGCTGATGTCGAGGAAATCGCAGGCCTTGAAGATGCCGGCGTTGTTCACCAGGACGTCGATGCGGCCGTGGCTCAGGATCGTCTTGGCGACCAGGGTGTCCACCTGCGCCTTGTCGCCCACGTCGCAGCGCACGAAGAGGCCGCGCAGTTCCTGCGCGAGGGCGTGGCCGCGGGCCTCGTCGATGTCGGCCAGGACGACCTTGGCGCCTTCGCGCGCGAAGCGGCGCGCGCACGCTTCGCCGATGCCCTGGGCGGCCCCGGTGACGATGCAGACACGGCCGCCGAGGCCGAAGGAAACGGTCGAGGAGGAGGGCGCGCTGGTCATGCGCGCATGGTACCCGCCCATGCGTCCGCAAAGGCACGCGCGGAGGCGGCCACCGCGGCGGCGTCCATGCCCGGCTTGTAGAGGGCCGAGCCGATGCCGAAGCCGCTGGCGCCGGCGGCGCGGTAGCCGGCCATGGTCGCCGGTGCGATGCCGCCGACGGGCAGCAACTGCACCTGCGCCGGCAGCACGGCGCGCATCGCCTTCACCGCGGCCGGTGCGATGGCTTCCGCGGGGAAAAGCTTCAGTGCCGCGGCGCCGGCGTCCAGCGCGGTGAAGGCTTCGCTGGGCGTCATCACGCCCGGCAGGCTGAGCATGCCGCGCTCCACCGTGGCGCGCACGACCCGCACGTCCACGTGCGGCGACACGATGATGCGGCCGCCGCTGTCCTGCACCTGGCGGACTTCTTCCGCGGTGCGCACGGTGCCGGCGCCGACCAGCGCTTGCGGAAAGCGCCGTGCGAGCAGCTCGATGCTTTCGAGCGGCTGCGGTGAGTTCAGCGGAACTTCGAGCAGGCGCCAGCCCGCATCCCAGAGCGCCTGGCCCACCGCGAGGGCTTCGGAGGGCTGGATGCCGCGCAGGATGGCCACCAGCGGAAGCTGCTGCGTGGCTTGCTGCCAGGCGCGCGTCGTGTCGTCTTTGCTCATGGGAGGTCCAGTGTGCGTGCGAGGGCCCACAGGCCGCGCCAGGTGGCCTGCGCGCCGAGGGCTCGTGGCTCGCACCCCAGGGAGCGCAGGGCGAGCGCGTAGCGGGTGGTGAGTGCTTCGCTGCCGATCAGGACGGCGCGTTGCGGCGCCGGGCTGCGCGCACGCAGCTCTTCGCCGATGACGAGCCCCGACAGGTAGCTTGGCTGCGATGCCGGAGTCAGGCGGTCGAAGAGCGCCAGGGTGCGCGCGCTGAAGGCGGCGCGCAACAGGCTCCCGGCATGGGCGGCGTGCCACACGCCGCGCAGGAATGCGGCCTCGTCGAGCGGGTCGTCTTCCGCCGGCAGGGTGCGCGAGAGGATCGAGTGCTGGCGCAGCAGCGCGAAGATCTCCCCCGTCATGAAGGTCGCGAACGAGCGCACGCGCCCGCCCTGCACGTCCACCCACTTGCTGTGCGTGCCGGGAAGGATGAAGAGGCCGTCGCCTTCACCCAGCAGGTCCATCGCGCCGAACACCTGCACTTCCTCGCCGCGCATCACGTCGGGCACGCCGCCGTGTTCGCAGGAGAGGCCGGGCACGATGGCGATGCGTTGCGGTTCGATCCAGGCGAGGCTGCGCGCCACTTCGCCGAAACCGGCGGGGCAGGCGCAGTAGGGCGCTTCACGCCAGCCCTGCTTGCTGCCGGCCATGCCGCTGACGAGGCAGAGGGCACCGTCCCGCGAGAGCCAGTCGCCGCAGGTTTCCTGCAACACGGCCGGGAAGACGCCGGCCGGAACGGAGAGGATGCCGCGCTGCGACGAGCGCTCCTCGAGCACCGTGCCGTCCGCCGCGATGCGTGCGGCGCGGAGGGACGAGGTGCCCCAGTCGACGGCGATGAGTTCACGTGTCATCGAACAGCTCCGTCATCCCCGCGGAGGCGGGGATCCAGGGCTTCCATGCACCCGGGTGCGGGAGCCCTGGGTTCCCGCCTCCGCGGGAATGACGGAAGGCCTCAGTGGTTGTCCCGCGGAACGGCCGAGCCGCGCTTGCCTACGAGGAAATCGAGGTCCACGCCCTGGTCGGCCTGCAGCACGTGGTCGACGTACAGCTTCCAGTAGCCCGAATCCATCGGCGGCTTCGGCGCTTTCCAGGCGGCCAGGCGGCGCGCCATTTCCTCGTCGCTGATCTCCAGGTGCAGCCGGCGCTTGGGCACGTCCAGCTCGATGATGTCGCCGTTTTGCACGATGGCCAGCGGCCCGCCCGCGGCCGCTTCCGGCGCCGTGTGCAGTACCACCGTGCCATAGGCCGTGCCGCTCATGCGCGCGTCGCTGATGCGGACCATGTCGGTGATGCCCTTGCGCAGCACCTTCGGCGGCAGCGGCATGTTGCCCACTTCGGCCATGCCGGGGTAACCCTTGGGCCCGCAGTTCTTCAGCACCAGCACGCAGGTCTCATCGACGTCGAGGTTCTCGTCGTCGATGCGCTTGTGGAAGTCCTCGATGTCCTCGAACACCACGGCGCGGCCGCGGTGCACCATCAACGCCGGCGTCGCCGCGCTCGGCTTGATCACGGCGCCGCGGGGCGAGAGGTTGCCGCGCAGCACCGCGATGCCGGCCTTGTCCTTGAAGGGCGCGTCCAGTGGCTGGATCACTTCCTTGTTGTAGTTCTGCGCGTCCGCAATGTTGTCGCGCACGGTCTGGCCGCTGGCCGTGACCGCATCGAGGTGCAGGTGCCCGGAGATCTCCTTCATCACCACCGGGAGGCCGCCGGCGTAGCAGAAATCCTCCATCAGGTGCTGGCCCGACGGCTGCAGGTTCACCAGGCAGGGCATCTCGCTGCCCAGCTTGTCGAAGTCCTCGATGGAGAGCTCGACCCCGATGCGGCGGGCGATGGCGATCAGGTGGATCACGGCATTGGTCGAGCCGCCGATGGCCGCCAGCGTCTTGATCGCGTTCTCGAAGGCCTGGCGCGTGAGGATGCTGGAGAGCTTCTGGTCGGTGTGGACCATCTCCACGATGCGGCGGCCGGCCATGCGTGCCAGCACGTTGCGGCGGCCGTCCACGGCAGGATATGCGGCGTTGCCCGGAAGGCCGACGCCCAGCGCCTCGACCATGCTGGCCATCGTGGACGCGGTGCCCATGGTCATGCAGTGGCCGTGGCTGCGGTGCATGCAGCTCTCGGCTTCGAAGAAGTCCTGCAGCTTCAGCGTGCCGGCGCGCACCTGCTCGCTCATGCTCCACACGCCGGTGCCGGAGCCCAGCTCCTGGCCACGCCACTTGCCGGAGAGCATGGGCCCGCCGGAGACGCCGATGGTGGGCAGGTCCACGCTGGATGCGCCCATCAGCAGCGAGGGGGTGGTCTTGTCGCAGCCCATGAGCAGCACGACGCCGTCCACGGGGTTGCCGCGGATCGATTCCTCGACGTCCATGCTCGCCAGGTTGCGGTACAGCATGGCCGTGGGCCGCAGCAGCGTTTCGCCGAGCGACATCACGGGGAATTCGAGCGGGAACCCGCCCGCCTCGTACACGCCGATCTTGACCTGCTCGGCGAGCGTGCGGAAGTGGGAGTTGCAGGGGGTGAGTTCGCTGAACGTGTTGCAGATGCCGATGACGGGCCGGCCGTCGAACTGGTCGTGCGGCACGCCCTTGCCCTTGACCCAGCTGCGGTACGCGAAACCGTCGCGGTCCTGCCGGCCGAACCATTGCTGGGAGCGGAGCTCCTCGGGCTTTTTCCTTTTCATGGGATTGCTATTCCTTGACCGCGCCGGTGAGCCCCGACACGTAATACTCGACGAAGAACGAATAGATGACAGCGACCGGCAGCGAGCCGAGCAGTGCGCCCGCCATGAGCGCGCCCCAATGATAAACGTCGCCTTCCACCAGCTCGGTGATGACGCCCACCGGAACCGTCTTCACCTCTGACGAGGACACGAAGGTCAGCGCGTAGATGAACTCGTTCCAGGACAGCGTGAACGCGAAGATGCCGGCGGAGATCAGCCCCGGCACCGACAGAGGCAGGATGATCTTCCAGAGGATCTGCAGGCGGCTGGCCCCGTCGATGAGGGCGCATTCCTCCAGCTCGTACGGGATGGAGCGGAAGTACCCCATCAGCAGCCAGGTGGAGAACGGGATCAGGAAGGTGGGGTAGGTGAGGATCAGCGCCCAGCGCGTGTCGAACAGGCCCAGCTGGAACACGATGGCGGCCAGCGGGATGAACAGGATCGACGGCGGCACCAGGTAGGCCAGGAAGATGGACAGCCCCACCTGGCGCGAACCGTGGAAGCGCAGCCGCTCGATGGCGTAGGCCGCCAGCACGGACGCGACCAGCGACACGAACGTGGCCACCACGGAGATGATCACCGTGTTCCACAGCCATTCCGGGTAGGAGGTGTTGAACAGCAGCTTGTTGAAGTGGGCCAGCGTCGGGTTGATCACCCAGAAGGGGTTGCCCGAGCGCGAGAGCAGTTCGTTGTCGGGCTTGAACGACGTGATCGCCATCCAGTAGAACGGGAACAGCAGCACGAACACGAAGATGGCCAGCGGGATGTACACGAAGACCACCCGCCGCGGCAGCGACGTCAGGTACGCCATGCCCTGGGTGCCGTCGTCGATGTCCTTCTTCATGCGTCGCTTCCGCCTTGCTGCCAGGCCCGCCGCTGCAGCCCGAAGTAGCTGAAAAGAATGGCCGCCAGCAGGAAGGGCACCATCGCGATCGCGATGGCGGCGCCTTCGCCGAGCGCGCCGCCCGGTATGGCGCGCTGGAACGACAGCGTGGCCATCAGGTGCGTGGCGTTCAGGGGGCCGCCGCGTGTCAGCACGTAGATCAGCTGGAAGTCGGTGAAGGTGAACAGCACCGAGAACGTCATCACCACGGCGATGATGGGCGTGAGCAGCGGCAGCGTGATGTAGCGAAAGCGCTGCCAGCCGGTGGTGCCGTCGATGGCGCCCGCTTCATAGAGCGAGGGCGAGATGGTCTGCAGCCCGGCCAGCAGCGTGATGGCGACGAAGGGAACGCCGCGCCAGATGTTGGCGGCGATGGTGGACAGCCGCGCGTTCCACGGGTCGCCCAGGAAGTCGATGTAGCGGTCGATCCATCCCATCTTCACCATCGCCCAGCTGATGATGGAGAACTGCGAGTCGTAGATCCACCAGAACGCGATCGCTGACAGCGCCGTCGGCACGATGTAGGGCAGCAGGATGACGGTGCGGAAGAAGGTCTTGAACGGGATGCGCTCGTTCAGCAGGATGGCCAGCCACAGGCCCAGCACGAACTTGATGACGCTGGCGACGAAGGTGTAGAAGAGGGTGTTGAACAGCGCCAGCCGAGTGACGCTGTCCCCCCAGAGGTACACGTAGTTCTCCAGGCCGATCCAGCTGCCGCCCCGTCCTATCTTGGTGTCGGTGAACCCGAGCCAGACCCCGAGGCCCAGCGGATAGGTGAGGAACAGCAGCAGCA
>JAJNBO010000046.1 GCA_021156245.1 Ramlibacter sp.
GTAGAAGGACACGAGGGCGGCGCCGCCGGAGTTGCCGACCAGCACCACCTTGTCGTAGCCCTGCGCGCGCAGGAACTGCACGCCGGCGCCCAGGTCCTGCAGTACGCGTTCCATCAGCAGCAGCATGTCGTTGCCGGCGTAGCGCGAGTTCAGGCCCATGCAGGCGACGCCGCGCGCTGCCAGGGGCGCGATCAGGTAGTGGCCCATGAAGTTGCTGGTGGGGTGCATCACGATCGCCGCGACGCGCTTGGGACCCGCCGGCTGCATCCAGGCGCCGTAGATGCGCGGGCGCAGCATCTGCAGGCCGGACTGGCTCTCCAGCGCCGCACCGGGCTTGACGTCGATCACCGCGAGCTGCAGGTCTGGCATGGAGGGATTGTGTCAGCGGCCGGGACCTTCCCGGCCCCGCTATGATGGACCGGAAGGGGAGCAGAACGACCAGCAGGCCAGCCACGGAGAGGGCGCCGCCGGCCCAACCATCGCCACATGCCCAACATTGCAGCCGTCCTGAAAACGGAGATCGCCCGCATCGCCCGCAAGGAAGTGCGGAGCCAGACCGACGAAATCCGCAAGTCGTCCGCGCAGTACCGCAGCCACATCGCCGCGCTGCGCAAGCGCATCGACGAGCTCGAGCGGCAGATCAAGCGCGCCAGCAAGTCGAGCGGACGCGGCGCCGCGCCCGCCGCGGAAGGCGACGACGAACAGGGGACTTCGAGGCGGTTCAGCCCGACGCGGCTGGCTGCCCAGCGCCGCAAGCTCGGCCTTTCGGCTGCCGACTTCGCGACCCTGCTCGGCGTGTCCGGCCAGTCGGTGTACAAGTGGGAGCACGGCGAATCACGTCCACGGGCCCGCCAATTGGAGGCCATCGCCGCCGTCCGCGGCATCGGCAAGCGCGAAGCGCAGGCCCGCCTGGCCAAGCTGCAGGAGCGCTGAACCTGCGCGATGCGGCGGGCTCGTCCTAAGCGGCGACCCGCTCGATTCCGACAAGCCCGCGGTCCGCGCACGCCAACACTGGGCGGATGGACGCACCCAAGCTGGAACTCGCCCGCACGGAACTGGACTTCCTGCACCGCCTGCTGCTCGAACTGCAGAAGCGGCTGGCCCAGCCGCACACCGCCACGCCCGGCGGCGACGACGAAAAGGTCGCCGCGCTCGAACTGGCCCTGGCCATGCTCCACTGGGACGGCGCGACACCGCCCAGCTTCGACCAGCAACTCGGCCTCGGCGCGGCGGTGCAGATGAAGCTGGGTCCGGATGCGATGTGCGCCTATCGCCAGTGGCGCACCGAGCGGCGCAAGCGCACGGCCGCCCTGCCGCTCACTCCCTGAACAACTCGACGACCAGTTCCCGCAGCCAGCGGCTGGCGGGATCGGCTTCGAAGCGCCGGCTCCAGTGCAGCGACACGACGAAGTCGCGCTGCGGGAAGGCCGGCTCCACCACGGCATAACCGCCTCCGAACGTGCGCGCGATGTTGCGCGGCATGATCGCCGCCAGGTCGGTGGCCTTGACGATTTCCGGCAGCACCAGGAAGTGCTCGGTCACCAGCCTCAAGCGGTCCTGCAGCTGCAGCTGCTGCGCGATGCGCAAGGTGTCCGCATGGGCGCGCACCGCCACGAACTCCAGCTCGCGCAGCGCATCCAGCAGGGCCCGGCCGGTACGCCGCTTGCGCGTGAACGGGTGCCCCTCGCGCAGCAGCACCACGTAGCGGTCCCCGAGCAGGCGCACCTGCTGCGTGTCCTTGAGTCCCGGCAGGAACCCGAAAGCGAAGTCGATGCGGCCCGCATCCAGCGCCTCGCCCACCTGCTCGCGCGGCAGCGGGCGGGTTTCGATCCGCACCTCCGGAGCGCGTTCGCGCAAGGCCACCATCAGCTGCGGCAGGAAACGGCCCTCGCCGATGTCGCTCATGTGGATGTGGAAGGTGCGGCCGGACTGCATCGGCACGAAACCCGCGGTCTCGCCCAGCGCCTGCTCCAGGGTCGCCAGCGCGTCGCGCACCGGCCCCGCCAGCCGCTGCGCCTTCGGCGTGGGCTGCACGCCGCCGGCCGCGCGCATGAACAGCGGGTCGTTGATCAATGCGCGCAGGCGGGCCAGGCCCTGGCTGGCGGCTGGCTGGGTGAGGTCGAGCAGCTCGGCTGCCCGGCTGACGTTGCCCGTCCGGTACACGGCGTCGAACAGTCGCAGCAGGTTCAGGTCGATCTGGTTGATATGCATTGGATGAATATCACTTAGCGCGCTCATTTTATTGATCTATGGGCCGAGGTGCCCGACACTGCCCTGTTCTGCAGGGAGACACGCTTTGGAAGTTTCATTCGGCAAGGAGATCGAGTCGCTGCGCCTGGGCGCGGGCGACACGTTCCACGGGGAGGGCATCCTCGCCATCACCAAGGCGCTGCTGCAATCGGGCGTGGCCTACATCGGCGGCTACCAGGGCGCACCGGTGTCCCACCTGCTCGACGTGATGGTGCAGGCCAAGGGCTACATGGACGAACTGGGCGTGCACGTCGAGGCCTGCTCCAACGAAGCGTCGGCCGCCGCGATGCTGGGCGCGTCGATCCACTATCCCTTGCGCGGCGCCGTCACCTGGAAGTCGATCGTCGGCACCAACGTCGCGTCGGACGCGCTGTCCAACCTGAGCTCGCCCGGCGTGATGGGCGGCGCGCTCATCGTGGTGGGCGAGGACTACGGCGAAGGCGCCTCGGTGATTCAGGAGCGCACGCACGCGTACGCACTGAAGTCCAGCATGTGCCTGCTCGATCCGCGGCCGGACCTCGCGGTGATGGCGCGCATGGTGGAGGAGGGCTTCCGACTTTCCGAGACGTCCAACATGCCGGCGATCCTGGAGCTGCGCATCCGCGCCTGCCACGTGCGCGGCAGCTTCCAGACCAAGGACAACGTCAAGCCGCTGGTGTCCACGCGCAACCTGATGGAGAACCCCTCCGGCTTCGACTACATGAAGCTGGCGCACCCGCCGGTGACCTTCCGCCACGAGAAGCTCAAGAGCGAGCAGCGCATCCCCGCCGCGCGCAAGTACATCCTGGAGCAGAAGCTCAACGAGCTGTTCGACGGCGAGCACCGGGACCTTGGCATCATCGTGCAGGGCGGCATCTACAACGCCCTGGTCCGCAGCCTGCAGGAACTGGGTCTCGCCGACGCCTTCGGCGAGACGGCGATCCCCATCCTCTGCCTGAACGTCACCTACCCGCTGGTGCCGGAACAGGTGGCCGACTTCTGCGTCGGCAAGCGCGCGGTGCTGGTGGTGGAGGAAGGCCAGCCCGAATACATCGAGCAGGAGATCGCGACGCTGCTGCGGCGGCGCGACATCCAGACCAGGCTGCACGGCAAGGACCTGCTGCCCTCCGGCGGCGAGTACAGCGTGGAAGTGCTGGCCAACGGGTTGCTGCATTTCGCCACCAGCTACCTGCCCAGCCCCGCGACCGAAGACGCGCGGCGCTGGCTGGCCGGCAACTCCGACCGCCGCCAGGCTGCCGCGGCAGCGCTCGACGCGCCGCTGCCCGCGCGTCCGCCCGGCTTCTGCATCGGTTGTCCCGAGCGGCCGGTGTTCTCCGCGCTCAAGCTCGCGCAGCAGGAGATCGGCAACGTGCACATCGCGGCCGACATCGGCTGCCATGCCTTCGGCACGTTCGAGCCCTTCTCCATGGGCCACTCGATCCTGGGCTACGGCATGTCGCTGGCTTCGCGCGCGGGCGTCTCGCCGATGATGCAGAAGCGCACCCTGGCCATCATGGGCGACGGCGGCTTCTGGCACAACGGCCTGCTCACCGGCGTGCAGAGTGCGCTGTTCAACGGCGATGACGCGGTGCTGCTGATCTTCAAGAACGGCTACACGTCCGCCACCGGCACGCAGGAATTCATTTCCACGCCGAAGGACGCCGCCAAGTCCGCCGCCAAGGACAAGGGCGCCAGCATCGTCCACACCGACCAGACCATCGAATCGGCGCTGAAGGGCCTCGGCGTGCAGTGGATGCGCACGGTGCACACCTATGAGGTGGAGCAGATGCGCGGCACGCTGACCGAGGCGTTCACCAGCGACTTCAACGGCCTGAAGGTGATCATCGCCGAGGGCGAATGCCAGCTCGAGCGCCAGCGGCGCATCAAGCCGTGGATCCAGTCCCTGCTGAAGAAGGGCGAACGCGTCGTGCGTGTGAAGTACGGCGTGGACGAGGACGTATGCAACGGCGACCACGCCTGCATCCGCCTCTCCGGCTGCCCCACGCTGACGCTGAAGGACAACCCCGATCCGCTGAAGGTGGACCCGGTGGCAACGGTCATCGACGGCTGCGTGGGTTGCGGCCTGTGCGGCGCCAACGCGCACGCCGCCACGTTGTGCCCCAGCTTCTACCGCGCCGAGGTCGTGCAGAACCCCAAGTGGCACGAGCGCCTGTTCAACGCTTTCCGCAGCACGCTCGTCCGCGCGCTCCAACCCGCATGAAGAATCGTCCCACCTCCCTCTTGATCTGCGCGCTGGGCGGCGAAGGCGGCGGCGTGCTGACCGAGTGGCTGATCGACATCGCGCGCCACGCCGGCTACGCCGCGCAGGCCACCTCGATCCCCGGCGTCGCGCAGCGCACCGGCGCCACCACTTACTACATCGAGGTCTTCCCGGTCCCGATGAAAGACCTGGGTGGCAAGCGGCCGGTGTTCAGCCTGAATCCGGTGCCCGGCGCGCTGGATGCCATGGTGTCCTCGGAGCTGCTGGAAACGGCGCGCCAGGTCGGCAACGGCATGACGGCGCCGGACCGCACGCTGGTGCTGACCTCGTCGGCCCGCACGCTGACCACGCAGGAGCGGATGAAGCTCGGCGACGGCCGCACCGACCCGGCGGACCTGCTGAAGCTGGTGCGCCAGTTCAGCCGCGCGCACCAGGTGTTCGACATGGCCGCCATCGCGAAGGAATGCGGCACGGTGGTCAGCGCCGTGATGCTCGGCGCCGTGGCCGGCAGCGGCCTCTTTCCCTTCCGCCGCGAGGACTACGAGGCCGTTGTGAAGGCCGGCGGCAAGGGCGCGGAAGCCAGCCTGCGCGGCTTCGCACGCGCCTTCGACATCGTGGCCCAGGGCAGGGAGAAGGCGGACTTCGTGGCGCAGGTGCTGGCGCCGGCGAAGCAGCCGATGCCGGCCGGCACGCTGGCGCCGCAGGCGTCGCCGCCGCAGCATGTCCACGGCGCCGAGTTTCCGCACACGGTGCAGGAAATGTTCGGCCTGGGGTATGCGCGCCTGCTCGAATACCAGGGCAAGGACTATGCGCAGCTGTATGTCGAACGCCTGCAGAAGGTGCTGGCCGCCGAGCGCGAGGCCGACTCGCGCGGTGAGCACGGCCACACGATCACGAAGGAGATGGCGCGTTGGCTCGCCCTGTGGATGGCCTTCGACGACATCGTGCGCGTGGCCGACCTGAAGAGCCGCGCCTCGCGCTGGCAGCGCGTGCAGGGTGAAGTGAAGGCGGGAGAGGACGACCTGCTCAAGCTGTACGACCACTTCAAGCCCGGCGTGCCCGAGTTCGCCGCATTGCTTCCTCCGAGCCTGGCGGGCAAGCTCGTCGCCTGGGACCGCAAGCGCATCGCGCGCGGCAAGCAGGCCTGGGCCCTGCCGCTGAAGATCGGCACCCACAGCGTGTTCGGCATGCTGGCGCTGCGCACCCTCGCCGGCATGAAGTGGCTGCGCGTGCGCGGCAGCCGCTTCGCCGTCGAACAGCAGATGATCGGCGAGTGGCTGGACGGCGTGGTGCAAGGCACGCACCGCGGCTGGGAACTCGGCCACGAGATCGCCCTGTGCGGTCGCCTCATCAAGGGCTACGGCTCCACCAACGAGCGCGGCAAGGACAACCTGCTGCACGTGCTGCGCCACCTGGCCAAGGGCGGCGCCGCGCCGGAAGCGGCGAAGGCCATTCGCGCCGCCCGCGAAGCCGCGCTGGCCGATGAAGGCGGCAAGGCGCTGGACGCCACGCTCGTCCAGCACGGCGCGCCGCCGCGGCCGGTGAAGGCCGTGCCGATCCAGTGGATGCGCAAGCCGCGCGCGCTGGCCACCGACGACGCGCCCGCCCGCGTGCAATGATCAACGACTGCTTTTCCAGCCAGGAGACATAACGATGACAGCGATTCCTTCCTTCCGTTCCGCCGGCCGCCGTGCCCTGCTCGCCGCCGCCGTGGCCGCCTGCGCCCTGCCCGGCCTGGCGCTCGGGCAGGCTTACCCGACCAAGCCGATCCGCGTGATCGTGAGCTTCCCGCCCGGCGGCGCCGCCGACCAGATCGCGCGGGCCGTGTCGGAGCCGCTGTCGCAGGCCCTCGGCCAGCCGGTGGTGGTGGAGAACCGCGCCGGCGCCAACGGCAACATCGCGGGAGACTACGTGGCCAAGCAGCCGGCCGACGGCTACACGCTGCTGATGTCGTCCGGCGGGACGGTTGCGATCAACCCGCACCTGTACTCGAAGATGTCCTTCGACCCGACGAAGGACCTGACGCCGGTGGCGGCCGCCGCGCGCGTGCTGGTGTTCCTGGAGGTGAACCCGCAGAAGGTGCCGGTGAACGATGCGAAGCAATTCCTGGCGTACATGAAGGCCAACCCCGGCAAGCTGTCATACGGCTCGCCGGGCAACGGCAGCTCGCCGCACCTCGCGGCGGAGATGCTCAAGGTGCAGACGAACCTCTTCGCCACGCACATCCCCTACCGCGGCGCGGCGCCCGCGATGCAGGACCTGCTCGGTGGCCAGATCGACTTCATGTTCGACCCGGGCATCGGCCTGCAGCACGTGAAGTCTGGCAAGCTGAAGCTGCTGGCCGTTGGCAGCCCGAAGCGCTCGCCGCAGTATCCCGACGTGCCCACGCTCGACGAGGTCGGGTTGAAGAACTTCGACGCGGACACCTGGTTCGGCTTCTATGCCACCGGCGGCACGCCGGCGGCCGTGGTGACCAGGCTGAACGCCGAAATCAACAAGGTGCTGCGCAGCCCGGCCTTCATCGAGCGCATGAACGCCATCGGCGCCATTCCCGCGCCGATGAGCCCGCAGGACTTCGGCGCCCGCGCGCAGATCGACAGCGTGCGCTACGGCGCGCTGATCCGCGCCCGCAACATCAAGGGCGACTGACGCGCCGATGGCCAAGACCGTCGTCTATTCCACCCGGGTCGAGTTCGGCCATTGCGACCCGGCCCGCATCGTCTGGTTCCCCAACTTCTTCCGCTGGATCGACCACGCCTCCCGCCACTTCTTCGTGGAGTGCGGCGTGCCGCCCTGGCATGAAACCGAGAAGACGATGGGCGTCATCGGCACGCCCATCGTCGACTCGCATTCGCGCTTCGTGAAGACGGCGACCTACGGCGACGAACTCGCCTTCGAGGTGAGCATCCCGGAATGGCGCGGCAAGAGCTTCGTGCAACGCTACCGCTGCATGCGCAGCGACGACCTCATCATGGAATGCGACGAGGTCCGCATCTTCGCCGGCCGCAAGGAAGGCGAGCCGGAGGCGATCCGGGCATTGCCGATCCCGCAGGAGATTCGAAAGCTCTGCGAGTGATCGCCGTCATCCCATAGGACGTCATTCCCGCCTCCGCGGGGATGACGTTACTTGCGTGCGCGTGAACTGCGGACATCGCACTTCAGGATGTCCTTCATGTACTTGATGCTCGCCGCCTTGGCCTGCGGCGTCTCCGCCGCCGTGCAGTCGGCCGGCACCCAGACGCCTTCGTAGCCGCGCAGGAAGGCGTCGGCCGCGGTCATCTGAACGCACATGTCGCTGGAGAGTCCAGCGACGATCAGCTCGCGGGCGCCCATCTCGTTGAGCAGCAGTTCCAGTGCCGTGCAATAGAAGGCCGAGTGCCGCGGCTTGAGCAGCGTGATGTCGGTGGGGCGCGGCGCAAGCAGGCGCGCGATCTCGCTGCTGATGTCGTCACGCTCGCAGCATTGCGACACGAGCCCCTGGAAGTCGGACTGCCACGACCCGTAGTTGTCGTTGGCGTAGACCACCGTCACCTTCTGGCGATCGAGCGCGTCACGCAGGCGCGCCGTCGCGCGGGCCGCGGCCAGCGCCGGCTTCGCGAGCTTCTCCGCGCCGGGAAAGTTCAGCGGGTTGATGAAGTCGACGAGGATCAGGACGCGCGGGCTGCGCGGGACCTTGGCGGGTTTCATCACGAAATGCTAGGACGGCGGCCGGAACGGGCTTGTCGGACGCTGCCCCAAGAAAAAGCGGCCATGCGGCCGCTTTCAGAAATGCCCTGGATCCCCGCCTGCGCGGGGATGACGCGGACGGGTCACTTCTTCCCGAGGTTCAGGAGCGACGCGCCTTCGGTATAGAGCTTCACCTTGCCCGCCATGAAGGCGTCCATCTCCTCGATGCCGACGTTCACCAGCTCGAAGCCGCTCTTGGCCGCCAGCTCCTTCATCTCGGCGTCGTTGTTCAGCGCGCGCCACAGGTCCGACAGGCGCTTGCGCTCGGCCGGCGGCGTGGACTTGGGCACGCCGATGCCGCGGTAGGCGCCGTCGACCCAGTCGACGCCCAGCTCCTTGAAGGTCGGTACGTCCGGCATCAGCGGGTGGCGCTTCTCCATGGCCACGGCCAGCGGCCGGATGCGCTCCTTGTTGTTGATCGCGAAGGCGGTGTACGTCATCGCGCCGTCCACCTGGGCGCCGAGCACGGAAGTGGACATGTCGCCCGTCCCCTTGAACGGCACGTAGATCGTTTTGACGTTGAAGGCCTTGTTCATGCGCTCGTGCGCCGCGTGGTTGGCGGAGTTGGAGCCGGAGCCGCCGAGGCTCAGCTTGCCCGGGTTGGCCTTCGCGGCCTTCAGGAAATCGTCGAAGTTCTTGATCGGGCTTTGCGACGGCACCACCAGGATGTCGGGGGTGTAGTGGAACCAGAAGACCGGCGTGATGTCCTGCGTCTTGTATTGCACCTGGCCCTCGATGGGCTGGAACACGATGTGCGGCAGGTTGACGCCGACGACGTTGGCGCCGTCGCCGGGCAGCGTGTTGATCTGCGTCCACATCAGTGCGCCGCCGGCACCGGCCTTGTACTGGATGATGGTGTCGATGCCCGGGCACTTCTTCTTCAGCACGTTCTGCTGGTGGCGCGCCGACAGGTCGGACTCGCCGCCGGGCGGGAAGGCCTGCCAGTAGTTCACGTTCTTGTCGGGGCACGTCACGGCCTGCGCCATGGCGCCCGGCGCGAACAGCGCGGCCAGGGCCAGCGTCGAGAGGATGCGTTTCATGTCTTTGTCTCCTTCGTGGTTCCGGGGATGGTGCGCAGCGTTCAGCGGTTCTTCAACAGGGAAACCACTGCCGCCGTCACTTCGGCCGTCTTCGCGCTGCCGCCGAGGTCGCCGGTGTGCAGCTTCGGGTCGGCGGTAATGCTTTCGATGGCACGCATCAGGCGCGCGGCCGCTTCCTGCTCGCCCAGGTGCTCCAGCAGCATCACGCAGCTCCAGAAGGTGCCGACCGGATTGGCCAGGCCCTTGCCCATGATGTCGAAGGCGGAGCCGTGGATCGGCTCGAACATGCTCGGATAGCGGCGCTCGGGATCGATGTTGCCGGTGGGCGCGATGCCCAGGCTGCCGGCCAGCGCGGCCGCCAGGTCGCTGAGGATGTCGGCGTGCAGGTTGGTCGCCACCAGCGTGTCCAGCGAAGCCGGCCGGTTGACCATGCGCGCGGTGCAGGCGTCGACCAGTTCCTTGTCCCACCGGACGTCCGGGAACTCCCTGCCCACGGAGACGGCGATCTCGTCCCACATGACCATCGCGTGGCGCTGCGCGTTGGACTTGGTGACCACGGTCAGCTGCTTGCGCGGCCGCGACTGGGCCAGCTTGAAGGCGAACCGCATGATCCGCTCGACGCCGGCACGCGTCATCATGCTCACGTCGGTGGCCACTTCGATGGGGTGCCCCTGGTGCGCGCGCCCGCCCACGCCGGCGTATTCGCCCTCGGAGTTCTCGCGCACGATCACCCAGTCCAGGTCCTTGGGCGCGCAGCGCTTGAGCGGCGCGTCGATGCCCGGCAGGATGCGCGTGGGCCGCACGTTGGCGTACTGGTCGAAGCCCTGGCAGATCTTCAGGCGCAGGCCCCACAACGTGATGTGATCGGGGATGTGCGGGTCTCCGGCCGAGCCGAAGAGGATGGCGTCCTGGTCGCGCAGCGCCTCGAGCCCGTCGTCCGGCATCATCTTCCCGTGGGCGCGGTACCAGTCGCCGCCCCAGCCGAAGCTGGTGAATTCGAATGCGAAGCCCGCGCCCGCGGCGGCGAGGGCCTGCAGCACTTCCTGTCCGGCGGGGATGACTTCCTTGCCGATGCCGTCGCCCGGGATGCAGGCGATCCTGTATGGCGGCTGGAACGAACGCTCCCGGATTCATGCCATTGTTCACCCTGAGGTAAACAGTGGCCCGGGCTCAGATCGCGCGGTTCAGGTCGACTTCGATGCCGGCCTTCTTCATTTCGCGCGCCAGCAACAGCCGCCACAGGCCCGCGTCGTCCATCGGCTGTTGCAGCAGGCCTGCCGGCACGCTGGCGTCGCCTGGCTGCAGCACGAGCAGCTTCGAGCGGCCGACCGTGGCCAGCAGGAAGCCGAGCTCGAGCTGCCGGTCCGCCTGCAGCAGCACGCCGAAGTCGACTTGCCGCAAGCCCTCGAGCACGTCGAGAGATGCGCCCGCGGTGGGCTCCTGGCTGATCACGGGTTCGAGGCCGAGGTCGGCGATGAAGGTGGTGAGGGCTTCGCCGGCCGCGTCGTCGCGGCAGACGATG
>JAJNBO010000500.1 GCA_021156245.1 Ramlibacter sp.
GCACCGAGCCGCCGTGCATCTCGACGAGGCTCCTGACGATGGCGAGCCCCAGGCCGAGTCCGCCACGCGAGCGGTCGGCGCCCTGCGGCGCCTGGTAGAACAGGTCGAAGACGTGTGCCAGCACGTCGGGGGACATGCCGAAGCCGGTGTCGCTGACGGTCAGCTCGGCATCGTCGCCGCTGCGCGCGAGGCGGACCGCGATCGTCCCTTCCGGCCCGGTGAACTTGACGGCATTGCCCAGCAGGTTGCTGATCACCTGGCCCAGGCGCACCTCGTCGCCGGAGACCCATAGCTGCTCCGACTCCCGCGGGATCTCCAGCTCGAACCGCCGCAGGCCCAGCACGGGTTGCACCGACTGCGCCCCGTGCCGCACCACTTCCGCCAGGCGCAGCGGTTCCATCGTGATGGCGAGGCGCTTGCCGGTGATGCGCGACACGTCCAGGAGGTCGTCCACCAGCCGCTTCATGTGGGCAACCTGTCGCTCCATGACTTCGCGCTCGGCCCGCGTGCCGGGCTCGCCCTTGCGCGCCATGAGGTGCAGCGCCGTCGCCATCGGGGCCAGCGGGTTGCGCAACTCGTGGCCGAGCATCGCCAGGAATTCGTCCTTGCTGCGGCCGGCTTCCTCGGCACGCTGGAGCGCCTCGGTGGCGCGGGCCAGCAGGGTTTCGCGCTCGGCTTCCGCCGCCAGCCGCTGCCGCGCCGCGGCTTCCCGTTCGGCCGATGCGACCTCCAGCGCCACGCCGACGTCCTCCAGTTCGGCGATGTCGAGCGGCGGCACCTTCACCGGCTCGCCCCGGCCCATCGCGCTGGCCGCGGCCTTGAGCGCGTCGATCGGCTGCGTGACGTCGCGGGCAAAGTAGGTCGCGAAGAAGGCAGCCAGCGCCAGGGACGCGAGCAGGCCGGCGGCCACCGCACCGACCACCCCGTACAGGCCGCTGTCGTGCCCGGAAATGCCGGTGGCGACGACCCAGCCGGACCAGTCCAGCCGCACGAAACCGGTCTGGCTGCGCACGCCTTCCAGCGTGGTGGTGGGCCCCGCGCCTTCCGGACCGCCCCGTGCCAGCAACTGCTGCAGGGAAGGCGACGGACGCCCGACGGTGTGCTGCTGCGAACGCGCGACCCGGTTCAGGTTCTGGTCGAACACGGCCACCACGGACGTAGGCGGCATCTTCTGCCGCTGCACCACCGCGAGCACCCGCTCCACGGGGATGACTGCGGAGAGGACGTAGGGGACCTTGCCATTTTCCACCACCGGCACACGCACCGCGAACGCGGGCCCGAGCCGGAAGCGCCCCTGTGCCAGGCTGCCCACCACCGGCGCCCGGCTGGACAGCGCGCGGCGCATGCTCTCGGGATCCACGGGATCTTCCGGCGGGGAACCGGCGGTCCGGGCCGAGTTCATGATCACCCGGCCGGTGTCGTTCGCCAGGACGATGGCGCGCCAGCCCTGCCGCTCGGCGATGCGGGCGGCCAGCGAATGGAAATCGGCGAGCCGGGAGGGGTGGAGTTCGTCGGACAGCGCCATGCTTTCGAGCACGCTGGCGGACGCCCGCAACTCGGCGTCCACCGCCGTGGCCAGCGCGCGGGAGACGGCCAGCGCGGTCTCCTGCGTGTCCTGGTCCCGCTCGTTGGCGAGGTAGGCGAGCACCACGCACGCCACGATCGCCAGCGGCAGGAGCCCGCTGGCAGCCAGCAGGAACAGGCGAAAGCGCAGTGTCCTGCCGGCCCGGGGCAGCTTCATTTCTGGCGGATCACGTAGCGGACGAAATCGTCCGCATGGGTGAAGCGGTCGTACAGGCGCCTGGCCTCGGCATTGTCGGCCTTCGTCATCCAGTACAGGCGGGCCCAGCCCTCCGCGCGCATCGCGTTGCGCAGCCACTCGATGAGCGCACCGCCGATGCCGCGCCCGCGCGCGGCGGGAACCACGAACAGGTCTTCCAGGTAGCAGACGGCCTGCGTCTCCCAGGTGTTCTCGTGGACGACGCAGTGCGCGAACCCGACAACCCGGCCTTCGACTTCCGCCACGATGCACATCACGGCGGAATCGGGGTCGAGGATGCGCTTCCAGGTGCGCCGGGTCACCTCGTCTTCGAGGCGGGCGCCGTAGAAATCGCAGTAACCGCCCCAGAGCTCGTGCCAGACGGGCTCGTCGGAGGGCAGGGCGGCGCGGATGATGCAAGGCGTCACCCGAGCATTGTGCATGGACAACCCGCCGCGCGCGACGGCGGCTTCCCGCCCTTCCGGGGGATGGCAGGTTTACAACTGGCGCGCCAGCAGCACGGCGGCATGGATGGCCTGCCGCTGCGCACCGTCGTGGATCTGGTGGCGGCAGCTGGTGCCGTCGGCGACCACGATCGCGCCCGGCGCGGATCGCACGGCGGGCAGCAGGCTCAGTTCCGCCATCTGCATGGAGACGGCGTGGTGCTTTGCCTCGTAGCCGAAGCTGCCCGCCATGCCGCAGCAGCTGGTTTCGATCAGCTGCGGCTGCGCGCCGGGAATGAGCTTCAGGACGTCGAGGACCGGCGAGATCGCGCCGAAGGCCTTCTGGTGGCAGTGGCCGTGCACCAGCAAAGGCTGGTCCAGCGGCTTGAGCCTGTGCACGAGCGCGTCCAGCCGGCCGGCGGCGGCTTCCCGCCCCAGGAATTCCTCGAACAGCAGCGACTGCTTCGCCAGCGCCTGCGCGGGCTCGCCGAAGCCCATGGCCGTCATCTCGTCCCGCAAGGTCAGCAGGCAGGACGGCTCCAGGCCCACGATCGCGATGCCGCGGTCCACGAAGGGCTGC
>JAJNBO010000501.1 GCA_021156245.1 Ramlibacter sp.
GGCGCGATGCTGTGCTCCGCCTGCTCGGGCATCTTCCTGCTGGCGGAGACCGGGCTCTTCGACGGCAAGGACGCGACGGTGCACTTCTGGTACGCGCGCAGCTTCCAGGCGCTGTACCCGCGGGTCACGGTGCATCCCGACCGCGTGCTCGTCGTCGCCGGCCTGCGCGAGGAGCTGGTCTGCTCCGGCGCCTCCAACACCTGGCACGACCTCGCGCTGTACCTGATCGCGCGCCACGCCGGCGCCACCACGGCGCAGGAAGTGGCCCGGATGTTCGCCTTGCAATGGCACCAGGACGGGCTGGCGCCGTACATCGTGTTCGAGGGGAAGACGGACCACGGCGATGCCGAGATCGCATCGGCGCAGGAGTGGCTGAGCCGGCACTTCTCCGTCGCGCATCCGGTCGAGGAGATGATCAAGCGATCAAGGCTGGCGGAACGCACCTTCAAGCGCAGGTTCTCGGCCGCCACCGGCCTCACCCCGATCGACTACGTGCAGCGGCTGCGCATCGAGGACGCCAAGCGCCGTCTGGAGCGAACGGATGCACCGGTGGACGAGGTCAGCTGGCGGGTGGGCTATGAGGACCCGGCGTTCTTCCGCCGCCTGTTCAAGCGCACCACCGGTCTCGCGCCCGGCGCGTTCCGCAAGCGCTTCCGCATCCCCGATTTCGCGCGCACGTGAGAACGTATGGTGCTTGCATGACCTCGTTCCGCGCACTCGCGGTGCTGGCTGCGGCATGGATCGCGGTCGCGTCTTCGAACGCCGCTGAGAGCACTGCCACCATTCGCGTGAAGACAGCGGACGCGCGCGGAGAGACGTTCGAAGTCGACATGGCGCTGACCGTGTTCAGCCCTACCGGTGCCGGCCCGTTCCCCGCCGTGATCCTGAGCCACGGCAGGCCCGGTCCGTCGCAGCGTGCCGCCATGGGGCGCGTCAAGCTTTCGTCCGTCGCCACGGCCTTTCTGGGAGAAGGCTTCGTGGTCGTCGTGCCGACGCGCGTCGGCTACGGCATCAGCAAGGGCCCGGACCTGGAGTCGGCCGGCACCTGCGAGCAGCCGCGCTATGCGGGCACCTTCGCGGCCGCGGCCGACCAGGTCGCCGCGGCCGCGGCCTTCGCCAGGACACTGGACCATGTCGACGGCGACCGGCTTTTCTTGGTGGGGCACTCCATGGGCGGAGCCGCCACGATTGCAGCCGCGGCCCGCAACCTCCCGGGCGTGCGCGCAGCGGTGAGCTTCAACGGCGGGCAGGGCGGCGGGGCGTCCGGCCCGTGCCGGCCGGATGCCCTGCGCAAGGCCTTTGCAGAACTCGGCGGCGCCAGGGCAGCGGTTCCCCAGCTGTGGATCCACGTGGAGAACGATCGCCTTCTCTCGACAGCCCATGCCCGGAGCTGGTTCTCCGCGTTCGAGGAGGCCGGCGGTCGCGGCGAGATCAACGTGTTCCCGTCGTACCGCGACGACGGCCACTGGTGGTTCGGCAATGAGCCGGCTGCCTGGATGCCGACGGTGCGCGCGTTCTTCCTGGCCCACGGCCTGCGGCCCTGAGGCGAGCTGCGGTCATGCAGCGCGCACGGGCCGCCCTTGCGCCGCTCGCGCCGCAATGAAGGCATCGAACGCCTGCGCGCTCGTCTTCGCCGGAACGTAGCCGAACTCCTGCTTCAGCGCCGTGTTCAGCAGCACCGGCCGGTAGCGCAGGAAGTCCAGTTGCTCCGGGCCGTAGCGCGTGAGGCGCAGGGCCTTGCCCACGGCCAGCCCCGCGCGCAGCAAGCCCGCGGGCAGGGCCAGCAAGGGCTTGCCGAGGCGCGCCGCGATCTCCGGCAGGGTCAACGCGCCGTCGCCGGCCAAGTTGAAGCAGCCGGCTGCGCGCGTGCGCAAGGCATGCAGCATCGCGCCGGCGACGTCTTCGTCCCAGATGAAGACGAAGGGGCTGTCGCTGCCCCGCACCGCCAGCAGGCGCGGCTTCTCGAACAGCGCGGTGATCTGGTTGTCGACGCGCTCGCCGAGGATGGTGCCGATGCGCAGGACCGTCTGCGCGAGCTGCGGCGCGGTGCGCCGGTACCCGGCCAGCATCTCCTCGACCAGGCGCTTGTGGTGCGCATAGGCGAACGCTTCGTTGCCGCGCAAGGCGTCGCTCTCGCGCAGCCACGGCGGGTTGTCGGCGTGGTAGCCATAGGCGGCGCCGCTGGAGCTCACGACGACCTGCTGCACGCCGGCCGCCACGCAGGCTTCCAGCACGTTGCGCGTTCCGAGCACGTCCACCGCATGGGCCAGCTCGCGGCCCATGCGCGGGTCGGGTGTGACGATGGAGGCGAGGTGCACCACGCTGTCGATGCGGTGCGCCCGCAAGCTGTCCGCCACGCCCGCATCGCGGACGTCCTGCCGCAGGTAGGTGACGTTCGGCAGGCGGCGCTCCTGCGGGACGTCGCGCACGTCCGTGGCGACGATGCATTCCAGGCCGGGCTCTTGCGCCAGTGCGTGCAGCAGTCCGCGGCCCAGGAAGCCGTCGGCGCCCGTGACGAGCACGCGCCGTGCAGGGTGCGTGCTGGTCACGCGGGTTTCGCTTCGCTGGCGGGTCCGTCAGCCACCGGCCGGCGTCCCCACCACGTCGCCAGCGCGAGGCCGGCGATGATGTCCCAGAAGCCCCAGACGCCGGCAACCACCGCCATGCCGCCCAGCCCGCCGAAGAAGCTGAAGATCAGCACGAGGCCGAGGCCGGCATTGCGGATGCCGACCTCGATCGCGACGGCGCGGCGGTCATAGTCGCCCAGGCCGCTG
>JAJNBO010000502.1 GCA_021156245.1 Ramlibacter sp.
CTGCACCAGGCGCCGCCGGGACTGCTGCCGTGGTTCGATGTGCCCGGCCGCAGGACGGCGGGACAGCCGATCGCCTTCGGCCATTGGTCCACGCTCGGCCTGATGCAGCGGCCCGACCTGCTGTCGCTCGACACCGGCTGTGTGTGGGGGGGGTGCCTGACGGCGCTACGGCTGGACGCGAGTGGCGTCCACGAAGTGGTTCAGGTGGCTTGCGAACAGGCCCAGGCGCCTGGCGACTGACACGGACAGCTGTCGCTGGCTGCGCTCGTCACTCGCCCTTGAACAACGCCGCCACCTTGCGCTTGGGCTTGATGTTCGCCGAGATCCGGTTGGCCGGCTTGGCGGTGGCTTCCCACGCGGGGGCCTCCTCGCGCGCCGGCGGCTCGTAGGGCTGGTCGAAGAACGGATCCTTCGGTGCGCTCGGCGGGCGCGGCTCGCGGCGGCGCTCCTGCGCGACCGGTTCGCTGCGCTCGCGTCGCTCTTCTTCTTCACCGTTCCCGCGCCAGGCGCGGCGGCCGTCATTGATCCGGCCGCGCGGCCGGTCTTCGTCGAACTCCAGCGCCTCGATCTCGATCTTGCGCTTGAGCAGCTTCTCGATGTCCGCCACGAGGCGGGTGTCGCTCGGCGCGACCAGGGTCACGGCGAGCCCCGATGCACCCGCGCGGCCGGTGCGGCCGATGCGGTGGACGTAATCCTCGGCGTTGAACGGCACGTCGAAGTTGAACACCGCGGGCACGTCCTTGATGTCCAGGCCGCGCGCCGCGACGTCGGTGGCCACCAGCAGGTCGACTTCCCCCTTCTTGAAGGCGTCCAGCGCCTTCAGACGCTCGTCCTGGCTCTTGTCGCCGTGCAGCGCGGTGGTCTTCATGCCCTCGCGCTCCAGCGAACGCGCCAGCCGGGCGCAGCCCAGCTTGCTGTTGACGAAGACGAAGGCCTGCGTGATGCCGCGCTGGCGCACGATCTGCTTGATGGCGTGCCGTTTCTCGTCGTCCGGCACGTTGTAGAAATGCTGTTCCACGGTGGAGGCCGTGGTGTTGGGGCGCGAGACCTCGATGGTCACCGGGTCCTGCAGGTAGCTGTTCGCCAGGCGCTTGATCTCGGGCGAGAACGTCGCGGAGAACAGCAGGGTCGTGCGCTGCTTCGGCAGGTACGACAGGATCCGCTGGAGGTCCGGCAAGAAGCCGATGTCCAGCATGCGGTCCGCTTCGTCCAGCACGACGTACTCGACCTGGTTCAGCACCGCGTTCTTGGCTTCGATGTGATCCAGCAGGCGGCCGGGCGTGGCGACGAGCACTTCGACGCCGCGCTTCAGTTCCGCGGTCTGCGGCTTCATGTCCATGCCGCCGAACACCACCGCGCTGCGCAGGTTGGTGTACTTGGCATACAGCTTGACCTGCTGGGCCACCTGGTCCGCCAGCTCGCGCGTGGGCAGCAGCACCAGCGCGCGCACCGGGTGCCGCGCGGGCGAGGTGGAGGCGTTCTCGTGCTTCAGCAGGCGCTGCAGCAGCGGCAGCGAAAAGGCGGCCGTCTTGCCGGTTCCCGTTTGCGCCGCTCCCATCACGTCCTTGCCCGTGAGCACCACCGGAATGGCCTGCTCCTGGATGGGCGTCATGGACTCGTACCCCATCTCCGCGACGGCGCGGGCAAGGGGTTCTGCGAGGGAAAGCTTGGAAAAGGCGGATTCGGACATCAACCTCGGATTATCGCATCGTGGGAAAAGCAGCGCTTCGCAGCGTTTTGGCTTCCCTAGAGGTTGCGCGCCTTGAAGGTATCGCAGGCCTGCACGCTGCCCGTCTTCAAGCCCGTCGAGAACCAGCGCTGCCGCTGCGCGCTGGTACCGTGCGTGAAGCTCTCCGGCACCACGGCGCGGCCGGCGTTGGCCTGCAGCGCGTCGTCGCCGATCTTCTGCGCGGCGTTCATCGCCTCCTCCACGTCGCCCTGCTCCAGGATGCTGCGGGCGTTCTGCGCGTGGTGCGCCCACACGCCCGCGTAGCAGTCGGCCTGCAGTTCGACGCGCACGCTCACCTGGTTGCCTTCGACCTGGGACATCCGGGCGCGGGCGCGCTCGGCCTGCTCGCTGATGCCCAGCTCGTTCTGCACGTGATGCGCCACCTCATGGGCGATCACGTAGGCCTGTGCGAAGTCGCCCGGTGCGCCCATGCGCGTCTTCATCGTCTCGTAGAAGCTCAGGTCGATGTACACCTTGCGGTCGGCCGGGCAGTAGAACGGGCCCATGGCCGCCTGGCCGGCGCCGCAGGCCGTGCGCACGGCGCCGCGGAACAGCACCAGCTTGGGCGGGTTGTAGGTGGCTCCTCCCTGCTGGAACAGCTGGGTCCAGACGTCTTCGGTGTCGGCCAGCACCGTCGACACGAACCGGGCCGCAGGGTCATTGGCCGGAGGCGCGGGCGCCGGGCCCTGCTGCTGCTGCACCTGCGGTGCACCGCCTCCGCCGGTCAGGATGCCGAGCAGCGTCAGCGGGTTGATGCCCAGCACGGCGCCGCCGATCAGGGCGACGACGATCGTGCCGATGCCGATGGCGCCGCCGCCGATGCCGAAGCCGCCCCCACCGCCGCCACCGGCACGGAGGTCTTCGACATTCGAGGATTCACGGTTACCTTCCCAGCGCATGGGCCTTCTCCTGCGGTAGAGTGAAACGATGGTAGCCCCCGCAAGCACGGCCGTGCGTAGGCCATTGTCCGTACTGGTGACCGGTTTCGACCCGTTCGGCGGAAGCGCCGTCAACCCCAGCTGGGACGCGGTCCA
>JAJNBO010000503.1 GCA_021156245.1 Ramlibacter sp.
GCACGAGGTGCGCAGTCCCGGCAACGGACGGGTGCGCGAGCGCCTGTTCGCGCAAGGCGAGACGGTGCAGGAGGGGGAGGTGCTGCTGTCTTTCGAGCCCATGGAGCAGCGCGGCGAGAGCGCCCCCACCCCCGCCCCTCCTGCTCCCTCCCCCGCCGGAGGAGGGTCGGGGTGGGGGCACGCACGCGCGGACCTCCAGAAAATCCTCGATCGCCACGCCCTGACCCTCGATGCCGCTCGCCCCGAAGCGATGGCCAAGCGGCATGCGCTCGGACTTCGCAGCGCCCGCGAGAACATCGCCGACCTGTGCGATGCCGATTCGTTCCTGGAGTACGGCGCCCTCGCCGTCGCGGCCCAGCGCAGCCGCCGCAGCGAGGACGATCTCGTGCGCAACACGCCGGCCGACGGCATGGTCACCGGCATCGGCCGCATCAACGGCGACCTCTTTCCGCCGGAACGCTCGCGCGCGGCGGTGGCTGAAGAACCGGCTGCCCGTGGTGCTGTTCGCCGAAGGCGGCGGCGGCCGGCCGGGCGACGTCGACATGCCCATCGTCGCGGGACTGCATGTGCCGACGTTCGCCTCCTTCGCCAGGCTGAACGGCCGCGTGCCCGTCGTCGGCATCGCCGCCGGCCGCTGCTTCGCCGGCAATGCCGCGCTGCTCGGCTGCTGCGACGTGATCATCGCGACCGAAGGCAGCAACATCGGCATGGGCGGGCCGGCGATGGTGGAAGGCGGCGGCCTCGGCGTCTTCAAGCCGGAGCAGATCGGCCCCGCGCCGGTGCAGCACGGCAACGGCGTGATCGACGTCCTGGTGGAAGACGAAGCGCAGGCCGTCGCGGCGGCTCGCCGCTACCTGTCCTACTTCCAGGGCCCCGTCGCGTCGTTCGAGGCGCCGAACCCGCTCGCGCTGCGCAACGTGGTGCCGGAAAACCGCCTGCGCGTGTACGACAGCCGTGCGGCCATGGAAGGCGTGGTCGACGCCGGCTCCCTGCTGCCCCTGCGCACGGGCTTTGGCCTCGGCATCCACACGGCCTTGGCCCGCCTCGAAGGCAAGCCGGTCGGGCTGCTCGCCAGCAATCCCCTGCACTTGGGCGGCGCGATCGACGCCGACGCGGCGGACAAGGCCGCGCGCTTCATGCAGTTGTGCGACGCCCACGGGCTGCCGCTGGTGAGCCTGGTCGACACGCCCGGCTTCATGGTCGGCCCGGACATCGAGGAGCAGGCGCAGGTGCGGCACGTGAGCCGCATGTTCATTGCCGCGGCGCACCTGCGCGTTCCCTTCTTCAGTGTCGTGCTGCGCAAGGGTTACGGCCTGGGAGCCATGGCCATGGCCGCCGGCGGCTTCCACGCGCCGGAGTTCACCGTGTCATGGCCCAGCGGCGAGTTCGGTGGCATGGGGCTGGAGGGCGCGGTGCGGCTGGGCTACCGGAAGGAGCTGGAAGCGGTGCCGGAAGGCCCGCAACGCGAGGCGCTGTTCGAGCAACTCGTCGCGAAGCAGTACGCTGCCGGCCAGGCGACGAACATGGCCGCCACCCTGGAGATCGACGCGGTGATCGACCCGGCGCAGACGCGCCACTGGCTGGCCCGCGGCCTCGCAGCCGCCTCCCCCTCTCCCGGATGGGAGAGCCGCGCCATCGACACCTGGTAACGCGCGCCCCCTGAAAACCCGCTGCCCAGATAGCATCCCGGCTATGCCAACGCCGAGCCCGTCATGCTGATCGCCCTGGGGGTCGTCCTTGCGCTGCTCGCCGCACTGCTCTACGTGAACCTGGGCACCGGCGAGCGGCGCGTCACCGAGGAAATCCCGCACCTCTATCCGGTGGACGACCCGCAATTCTTCCGGGCGATGGGCATGCTGCTCGGTCCGGGCATCGTGCAGGGAAACCGGGTGGACGCGCTGCACAACGGCGATGCGATCTTTCCGGCGATGCTGGAGGCGATCCGCGGCGCGCGGCAGACCGTGCTGTTCGAAACCTTCATCTACTGGTCGGGCGAGATCGGCGACGAGTTCGCCGACGCGCTGTCGGAGCGGGCCCGCGCCGGCGTGAAGGTGCATGTGCTGATGGACTGGCTGGGCTGCCTGAAGGTGGACGACGAACTGGTGGACCAGATGAAGGACGCGGGCGTCGAGGTGCACCGCTTCCATCCGCTGCGCTGGTACAACCTGGGCCGCATCAACAACCGAACCCACCGCAAGCTGCTCATCGTGGACGGCCGCATCGGCTTCACCGGCGGCGTCGGCATCGCGCCGCCGTGGACCGGGCATGCGCAGGACGAGGACCACTGGCGCGACTCGCACTTCCGCGTCGAGGGCCCCGTGGTGGCACAGATGCAGGGCGTCATGCTGTCCAACTGGAGCAAGGCGACCGGGCGCATCCTGCATGGGCCGGACTATTTCCCCACCCTTCGCGAAGTGGGCAGCCAGCCGGCCCAGATGTTCCACAGCTCGCCGAGCGGCGGCAGCGAGAGCATGCAGCTGATGTACCTCATCGCCATCACCGCGGCGGTGAAGACCATCGACATGTCCAGTGCCTACTTCGTGCCGGACGAGATGGCACGCATCGCGCTGGTCGCTGCATTGAAGCGCGGCGTGCGCGTGCGCGTGATCACCCCCGGCAAGCACACCGATCAGAAGTCGGTGCGGCGCGCCTCGCGGGCCTTGTGGGGTGACCTGCTGAAGGCGGGCGTCGAGATCTACGAGTACCGCCACACCATGTACCACTGCAAGATGATGATGGTCGACGGCATGATGTCGTCGGTCGGGTCGACCAACTTCGATCCGCGTTCGTTCCACCTGAACGACGAGGCGAACCTGAACGTGTACGACCGCGGGTTCACGGCGCGGTTGACGGAGGTGTTCGAGGCGGACATCCAGCGCAGCAAGCGCATCACGCTGGAGATGTGGCAGGACCGTCCGCGGCTGGAGAAGATTCGCGAGCGGGCCACGGCGCTGCTGTCGCCGATGCTCTGAGGTGGGTTCCGCTTCGAGGTGATGGTGGGCACGCGTGCCCTACCGCACCAACGCCACCGCCGCCGAGAACGTCAGGAACGCC
>JAJNBO010000047.1 GCA_021156245.1 Ramlibacter sp.
CAGGTTGTCGAACTTGCTCTTGGTGACCGAGTCGTTGACGTTGATCGCGCGGAACTTCAGCAGGCCCTTGTTCGACATGTCGATCAGGCGGTGCACGCCGGTCGTGGTCTCTTCCGTCACGCCGATGATCTGGGCGGCCTTGCGGGTGTACCAGGTCGGGTCTTCCTTCAGCTTGGCGCGGATGGATGCGTGCAGGATGCGCTCTTCCTCGCTGGAGTGGGTGTCGATCAGCGACAGGTCCTTCTCGCAGCGCTGCCCCAGGTGCATCAGCAGCGTGGCGTCGCCGCCGTCGTCCAGGATCATGTTGGGGCCTTCGCCCTCGGTGCCCTTGGCGCCGAAGTCGAAGATGCGGTGCGTGTAGTCCCAGTACTCTTCGAGCGACTCGCCCTTCTTGGCGAACACCGGGGTGCCGCCCGCGGCGATGGCGGCGGCGGCGTGGTCCTGGGTGGAGAAGATGTTGCACGAGGCCCAGCGGACCTTGGCGCCCAGTGCCTGCAGCGTCTCGATCAGCACGGCCGTCTGGATGGTCATGTGCAGCGAGCCGGTGATGCGCGCGCCCTTCAGCGGCTGGCTCTTCGCGAATTCCTCGCGGATGGCCATCAGGCCGGGCATCTCGGTTTCGGCGATGCGGATTTCCTTGCGGCCCCAGGCGGCGAGGGAAATGTCGGTGATCGCGCTGTCGGCGGGCGCGGTGGTCTTGAGAACGGCGTTCATTGGGTGGCTCCGGAAAGCGTGTTGGTGAAGAACCCACGGTTCCGGAGGCCTCACCGCACGGAAGAGTGGGTGAGCGTCGTTGCATGCTTAGCCGAGCCTCGCGTCCTGGGCGGACGCTGCAACGCTCCTCGGTTGGGCGCATTTTATCGGAAAGCGGCGCGGCGCCCCAAGGAAGGGGTTTCATCCTGTACAAACCCGCCATGGCATCCACCGGACTCCCCACGCCCCCCATCGAGCCGATGCTCGCCAAGATCGCGGAGGCACTGCCCACCGAAGAAGGCTTCCTGTTCGAGCCCAAATGGGACGGCTTTCGCGCGCTGGTCTTCCGCGGGCCCGAGCAGACGTACCTGCAGAGCCGCGACTTGCGGCCGTTGAACCGGTACTTCCCGGAACTGGAGAAGGCGCTGCACGATGCGTTGCCCAAGGGCTGCGTGCTGGACGGGGAGATCGTGGTGGCAGGCCCCAACGGCCTGGATTTCGACGCGCTGCAGCAGCGCATCCATCCGGCGCCCTCCCGCATCGCCAAGCTGTCGAAGGAGACGCCGGCCGGCTTCGTGGCTTTCGACCTGCTGGCCGCAGGCGGCAAGTCGACCATGGACCTGCCGCAGTCGGAACGGCGGCTCCGGCTGGAACGGCTGCTCGGCAAGCCGAAGCCGCCGCTGCACCTGACCCCGGTGACGCGCGACCGGGCCGAGGCCGAGAAGTGGCTGAGCGAGTTCGAAGGCGCGGGGCTGGACGGCGTGATCGCCAAGCTGGAGAAGGCGCCCTACCAGCCGGGCAAGCGCACGATGCTCAAGATCAAGCACGTGCGCAGCGCGGACTGCGTGGTGGCGGGCTTCCGCTGGTACAAGGACCGCGACGATGCGGTGGGGTCGCTGCTGCTCGGCCTCTACGACGACAACGGCGTGCTGCACCACGTGGGCGTGACCTCGGCGTTCACCATGGCGGTTCGCGAACAGCTCGCCAAGGACCTGGCGCCCTTGCGCAGCGGCGTCGAAGACCACCCTTGGCGCGAGTGGGCCGGCGCCCAGGTCGGTGACGCGCAGCGCATGCCCGGCGCCCAGAGCCGCTGGAGCGGCGGCAAGGACCTGAGCTGGGTGCCGCTGCGGCCGGAGCGCGTGGTCGAAGTCAAGTACGACCACCTGCAGGGGGATCGCTTCCGCCATGCGACGGTGTTCCTGCGCTGGCGACCGGACAAGCCGGCGAAGGAATGCCGCTACGACCAGCTGGAGGTGACGACGCCGTTCGCGCTGGCGAAGGTGTTCGGGGCGTAGCACCGCGCGCGTCAAGGCACCGGATGGTGCGCGCCGAGCGGCGGCGCCACCTCCTCCAGCGGCCGCCGCTCCGCCGCCACCGCCCAGCGCCAGGCCACCGCCGCCGCCACGATCACCAGCACAGACCCCAGCAGATAGCCCGCGAACACGTTGCCGCGGCTGCCGGTGGCGATCAACGCACCGAACAGGGCGGGCGCGGCGAAGCCGCCGACGCCGGTGCCCACCGCATAGAAGATCGAGATCGCCAGCGCCCGCATCTCCAGCGGGAACACCTCGCTGACGGTGAGGTAGGCCGAGCTGGCCGCGGCCGAGGCCAGGAAGAACACCACGGACCAGGCCAGCGTCATGGTCGTCGCATCCAGCCACCCGTTGACGAAGCCCGCGCCGGTGAGCGCCAGCGTCACGCCGGACAGCGCGTAGGTGGCGGCGATCATGGGGCGCCGCCCCCACCGGTCGAACAGCGGCCCCAGCAGCAATGGCCCCAGGAAATTGCCCAGCGCGAACGGCAGGATGAACCAGCCCACGCGCTCCGCCGGCACCGCGTAGAAGCGGGTGAGCACCAGCGCATAGGTGAAGAAGATGGCGTTGTAGAAGAAGGCCTGCGACACCATCAGCGCCAGCACCACGACGCTGCGTTGTGGATAGCGGCGCAGCAGCACGTGGGCGACTTCCGCCATGGTGGGAAGGCGCGCGCGATGGAAGCTGACATGCCCCGCCGCGGGGACCGGCGGCAGCGCGCCGTGCTGCGCCCGGACCTCGCGTTCGATGTCCTCGACGATGCGCTCGGCTTCTTCCGTACGCCCGTGCGCGATCAGCCAGCGCGGGCTTTCCGGCACATGGCGGCGCACTACCAGGATGGCCAGCGCCAGCACCGCGCCCAACAGGAAGCCGGCGCGCCAGCCCTCCTGCGGCCCGAGCACGCGGGAATCCAGCAACACGAGGCTGAGCACCGCGCCCAGTGCGGCGCCCACCCAGAAGCTGCCGTTGATGGCCAGGCTGACGCGGCCGCGCACGCGCGCCGGGATCAGCTCGTCGATCGCGGAATTGATCGCGGCATACTCCCCGCCGATGCCGATGCCCGTGAGGAAGCGGCACAGCGCGAAGCTGCCGAAGCCGACCGAAAAGGCCGTGGCGATGGTCGCCAGCATGTAGACCGCCAGCGTGATGAGGAACAGGCGCTTGCGTCCCAGCCGATCGGCCAGCCGGCCGAAGAACAGCGCGCCGAGCACTGCCCCGCCGACGTACAGCGAACCCGACCAGCCGATCTGCGTGGCCGTCAGGCCCAGCGTATCCGGACGCTCCAGCACGCTGCCGATGGAGCCGACGATCGTGACTTCCAGTCCGTCCAGCACCCACGCCACGCCGAGCGCCAGGACGACGCGCCAGTGCCAGCGCGACCAGGGCAGGCGGTCCAGCCGCGCGGGGACGTCGCTTCCCCGCGCTGAATGTGTCTCGTCGCGCATTGGCGGCATCTTCCCCGATTCAGCGGGGTCGCGGTTCGGGCCATGTCGCCCACGACGACGGCACCGCCATCTTCCTGCCCACGCTCTACCGCGCGCCCCTACCCCAGCACCGCCAGCTTCTTCCGCTCGACCAACGCGAAATCGATCTGCGCCCCCAGCCCTGGCCCTGTCGGCGCGTGCACCAGGCCCGCCGCATCGATCGCGATGTCCTGCACCAGTCCGTATTTCTGCGACTCGGCCGGCAGCAGCACCTCGAAGAACTCCGTGTTCTTCAGCGCCATGATCACGTGGAGGTTGGCCACGTTGTTCAAGGAATTACCGCCGTGGTGCACCTCGAAGTTGAGGTGGAAGGCTTCGGCCAGGTGCGCCACCTTCATCAGCCCGGTGATGCCGCCCTTCACCGCCACGTCGCCGCGCAGGTAGTCCGTGGCGCGCTCCTTCACCCAGGGCGTGAACGAGTCGAGCCCGCCCGCGGGGTACTCGGTCGCCATGATCGGGATGTGCAGGTGCTTGCGCAGTTCGAGGTAGTTGTAGATGTCGTTGTCGGCGAGCGGATCCTCGTACCAGTAGTAGCCGAGCTCCTGCGCCGCCAGGCCCACGCGCAGCGCGGCCGGGTAGTCGTAGCTCCAGGCGGCGTCGAGCATCAGCAGGTAGTCGTCACCGACGGCCTCGCGGACCGCTTCGCAGACCTGGATGTCGCCCCTCCACTCCTGCGGCGGGTGGATCTTGTAGGCGACCAGGTTCTGCGCCTTGTACTTCAGCGCCTCTTCCGCATAGGCGCCCGGGCTCGCCAGCACGGCCGAGCTCATGTACGCCGGCACCTTGTCGCGGTAGGTGCCCAGGAGGTTGTGGATCGGCAGGCCCGCGGCCTGGCCGGCGATGTCCCACAGGGCGACGTCGACGGCGCCGATGCTGCGGACGGTGGTGGTCCGCACCCGCTTCCACATCGCCTGGTACAGGCGCTCGCGCTGCAGCGGGTCCTGCCCGAGCAGCAAGGGCTTGAGCACGCGGATGAGGCTGCCACCGTCCGAGTCCGCGGGAAAGAACGCGGAGCCGAGGAAGGCGTGGCCGGTGACGCCCTGGTCCGTGCGGATCGCGAGCAGTCCCAGCTTGCTGGCGCCGGAGAACTTGCCGGTGTGCGCGCCGTAGCTGGTCGCCGGGATGTCGTCCCACGCGAACAGCGTCAGCGTGACGTCGGTGATCTTCATTCGATGCGGATGTTGGCGTCGCGGATCAACTGGGTCCACTTGGTGACTTCGCTGCGCACCAGCGTGCTGAACTGCTCCGGCGTGCTGGCCACCACTTCGACGCCCTGGTCGTTGAAGCGCTTGACGACGTCCGGCTCCTTCAGGAGCGCCACCACGTCGCGATTGAGCTTGTCGACGACAGGTTTCGGCGTACCCGCCGCGACCTGCATGCCGAACCACACGTTCACCTCGAAGCCGGGCACGCCGGACTCGGCCACCGTCGGCGCATCGGGCAGCAGCGCGGACCGCTTCAGGCCGCTGACGCCGATCACCTTCATCTTGCCGGCCTTGATGTGCTGCACGACGTTGGGCACGTTGTCGAACAGCGCGTCGATCTCGCCGCCCAGCAGCGCGGTGACGGCCGGCGCGCTGCCCTTGTACGGGATGTGCGCCAGCTTCGTGCCGGTCATCTTCATGAACAGTTCCATCGTGAGGTGGTTCGAGGAACCGGAGCCGGTGGAGCCGAAGTTCATCTTTCCCGGGTTCTTCTTCGCGTAGTCGATGAACTCGGCGACGCTGGACACGGGAAGGTCGTTGCGCACCACCAGCGCGTTCATCGTGCTGCCCGCCCACACCAGCGGCTGGAAGTCCTTCAGCGCGTCGTACGGCAGCTTGTCGCCGTACAGGCCCGGCAGCGCGGAGAACGGCAGCGGCGTGATGAGGATGGTGTAGCCGTCGGCGGGCGACTTGGCCACGAACACGTTGCCCAGCGTCGTGTTGCCGCCCGGCTTGTTCTCCACCACCACGGTCTGGTTCCAGGTCTTGCCCAGCTTCTCCGCGGAGACGCGTGCCAGCGTGTCGTTGAAGCCCCCGGGCGGATACGGCACCACGAACTTCACGCCGCGTTCGGGGAAGCCCTGCGCCGAAGCGCCGGCCGCCACGATGCCCAGGAACGCCGCCGCCAGCAGGCGGATCATCAGGTTGCGCATGTCGTCTCCTTGTCGTTCAGAACTTGACCACGTAGCCGGGTCCGTCGATGGACGGATACTTCTCGAAGAGGGACTCGTCGACCTCGACACCGAGGCCGTGGCCGCTGGGCGGCTCGACGCAGCCGTCGCGGCCGATCTCGAAGGTGCCGCCGAACATGTCGCGGAAGGGGTTGAACTTCGACACGCAGGCTTCGAAGTAGCCGGCGTTCTCGGTGGCCGCCATGAAGTGCAGCGTGGCCGCGTGGTTCAGGCCGGTGGCCGAACTGTGGGGGTTGATGGGAATGCGCCATGCCGAGGCGATGGCGGCGATGCGCACGCCCTCCGTGATGCCGCCGCACTTGGACAGGTCCGGCTGCCACACCTGCACCGCCCCAGCCTCCAGCAGCTGCGCGAATTCGAAGCGGGTGTAGTGGTTCTCGCCGGCGGCGATGGGCACCAGCGGCGTGATCTTCGCCGCCTCGCGGTAGGAGGCGAAGTCGTTGCACGCGAACGGCTCCTCCAGCCAGCCCGCCCGGATGTCGGCCAGCACCGGGAGCACGCGGCGCGCGTCCGCCATGGTGTACGCCGTGTTGGCGTCGCTGAGGATGTCCACGCCGTCGCCCAGCGCCTTGCGCACGTGCAGCACGCGCTCGATGTCCACGGCGGCGCTGTCGCCGAGGCGCAGCTTCAAGGCCTTGTAGCCGCGCTCGATGTAGCCCTGCGCTTCGTCGGCGAGCGACTCCTTCGGCTGGTAGCCGAGCGCGATGCCGCCCGCATACGCCGGCACGCGCCGGCGGGTGCCGCCCAGCAACTCGTACAGCGGCATGCCGGCGGCCTTGCCGCGGATGTCCCACAGCGCCATGTCGATGCCGGAAAGCGCCAGCGCCGCGCCCGCGCCCAGCCCGTGGCTGGACAGCTGCATGCGGTGCACGCGCTGCCACGCGCCGACCACGTCGGTGGCCTGCATGCCCACCAGCATGGGCGCGATGGTGCCGTGGATCAGGCTGGTGATGGCGCCCGGGCTGCGGCCGGGATGGGCTTCGCCGTAGCCCGTGATGCCCTCGTCCGTCTGCACGCGCACGATGATGGCGTCGCGCTTGGTGGTGCTGCCCACGCCCATCGTGACGGTCTTGCCCTCCGGCAGGCGGAAGGAAAGGGGGATCGCCTGGATGGCGGTGATCTTCATGCTTGTCTCCTCCGGTCTCGCGCCGGGCATTCCACCAGTCTAGCGACCCGCGCGGTCAGACGTAGCAGGGTCCTTCGATGAGCGGGTGCTCGGCGATGAATTTCTCGTCGACCTTGAGCCCGATGCCGACGCCCGGCAGCGGCCGCACGCAGCCCTTGTCGTCCAGCGCGTACGGGGCCTTGTCGGCCAGCTGGTCGCGGAACGGGTTCAGCGCGGTCACGTCGCCTTCGAAGTAGCCCGGGTTGTCCACGGCGCACAGGAACTGGATGGTGGTCGCCATGTTGATCGCGGTGGCGGACGTGTGCGGGTTCACGGTGAGCTTCTGCGCGCTGGCCATGGCGGCGATGCGCATCGACTCCGTGACGCCGCCGGTCTTGGACAGGTCCGGCTGCACGATCTGCACGTCGCCGTCTTCCAGCAGGGTGGCGAACTCGTAGCGGGTGAAGTGGTTCTCGCCCGCGGCCAGCGGCACGCGGCCGAGCGACGCGGCGATCTTGTACGCGCGGCGGTCCTGCGGCGGGAACGGTTCTTCCAGCCAACCGACGGCGCACTCTTCGAACGCCGGCATCACGCGGCGCACGTCGTCGATGGTGTACGCGGTGTTGGCGTCGGTCAGGATGTCGATCTCGTCGCCGACCGCCTTGCGCACGGCGCGCACCCGGGCGATGTCCCGCACCGGCGTGTCGCCCATGCGCAGCTTCAGCGCGCGGTAGCCTTCGGCGACGTAGCGCTGCGCCTCTTCCGCCAGCGACGCCGGGTCCTGCCAGCCCAGTGCGATGCCGCCCGCATACGCCTTGACGGGCTTGGCCGTGCCGCCCAGCAGTTGCACGAGCGGCAGGCCGGTGGCCTGGCACTTGATGTCCCACAAGGCCATGTCGATCCCGGACAGCGCCAGCGCTGCGGCCGCACCCATGCCGTGGCTCGCCAGCTGCATCTTGTACACGCGCGCCCACACGCCGGCGACGTCGTGGGCATCGAAGCCCAGCACCAGCTCGCGCATCGTGGTGTCGATCAGCTTGGCGATCGCGCCGGGGCAGCGGCCGTGGTGGGCCTCGCCCCAGCCGACGTGGCCTTCGTCGGTTTCGATCCGCACGAGCACCGAGTCGCGCTTCACGCTGCGACCGATGCCCAGGCGCACGGATTTGTCAGGAGGGACGGGAAAGGAGATGGGGACGGCCCGGAGGTCAGCGATGCGCATGGGAAAACTCTCGTACGGATTAGCGGAACACCTGCGGGTTCACCACGTTGGACGGGCGTTCGCCGCGCAGGAGGGCCAGCACGGCGGCGACGGCGCCTTCGCTCATCGCGCGCATGCTGGTGTCGGTGATGCCGGCCACGTGGGGGGTCAGCAGGAGATTGGGCGCGTCGAACGCGCGCTCGGAGCCGGTGAGCGGCTGCTTGTCGTGCACGTCGAGCGCGGCGCCGCCCAGGCGGCCCTCGCGCAGGGCGGCGAGTAGGGCCTGCGTGTCGATGACCGGACCGCGGGAGACGTTGACCAGCAAGGCCTGCGGCTTCATGGTGGCCAGCGTCGCGGCATCCACCAGGCCGCGCGTCTGCTCGTTCAACGGGCAGGCCAGCACCACCACGTCGGACTCGGTGAACAGGGTCGCCTTGTCCGCGGCCTGGACGCCGGGCGGCAGGCTGTCAGGCCGGCGCGTCAGCCCCAGCACGCGCATGCCCATCGCGCCGGCGATGGCGGCCAGCCGGCCGCCGATGGCGCCCACGCCGACGATGCCGAGCGTGCTGCCGCCCAGCTCCGTGCCGCGGTCGGCAAGCGGCCGGGACACCGCCCAGCCGTCGCTGCGCAGGCGCGCATCCATCGTCGCGAGCCCGCGGCGCAACTGCAGCATGGCGGCCAGGCAGTACTCCACCACCGCCTGGGTGTTGGAGCCGGGAAGATTGGCGACCGGGATGCCCCTGGCGGTCGCGGCTTCGACCGGGATCATGTCCAGCCCCACGCCGTGCCGCACCACCGCGCGCAGCTTCGGCGCGTGGTCGAACAGCGTGGGCGGCAGCTGCGCCCGCACCACCAGTGCTTCCGCATCGGCGATGAGGCGCGTCAGGGTGGCCGCACTGGTGTCGGGCGCGAGCACCAGGTCGCAGTGCTGCGCCAGCACGGGCTGCACCGCGGGGTGCATCGAGTTGGTCAGCAGGACACGTGGCTTAGCGGTCAAGGAATTCTTCTCCCCGTTGCACGGGATTGGACAGGCGCCCGAAGCCTTCGACTTCGACCGTCACCGTGGCGCCCGGCGTCAGCCAGGCGGGCGGATTGTGCATGGCGGCGACGCCGGCCGGCGTGCCCGTGGCGATCACGTCGCCCGGGTCCAGCGGCATGCGGTGCGAAGCGTACGAAATCAGCTCGGCGATGCGGAACAGCATGGTGGCGGTCGAGCCATCCTGCAGCGGCCGCCCGTCGATGTCCAGGCGGATGCGCAGCGCGTACGGATCCGGCACCTCGTCCGGCGTGGAAAGCCAGGGCCCGAGCGGGGACGACGCCGGCAGGTTCTTGCCCCGCACGAAGTTGCCGCCATCGCCTTTGACCAGGTCGCTGCCGCTCACGTCGTTGTGGGCCGTGTAGCCGGCGATGTGCTTCATCGCCTGTTCGGGACTCACCCGCAGCGCGCGGCGGCCGATCACGACCGCCAGCTCCGCCTCGTAGCCGACGTTGCCGACGTCCGGCGGAATGAGGATCGCGTCGTCCGGGCCGATGACCGTGCTGCCGGAGCGCACGAAGGTCACCGGCTCGGCCGGCGCCTTCATGCTGCGCTCGGCCAGCGCGTCGGTGAAGTTGAAGGCCGCGCCGACGATCTTGCCGGGCCGCAGCGGCGCCCGCAGCTTCACCGTGCTCAACGGGCGCAGTGCTTCGGCCGGCGGCTGGAAGCTGGAGAGGCGGTCCGCCCACCGCGCCAGGCCCTGTTCCACCATCTGCAGCAGCGTGGGGGCGGCGCCGCCCACCACGGCCGCACAGGCGGGATGCGACAGGTCCAGCACCTGCTCGCCGCGCAACACGCCGGTGGCGGGCGCGCCGCCGGCGGTCGTGAAGGTCACGAAGCGCATGGCTTCAGCCGACGCGGTACTTGTCGAGGATCTTGCGCTCGATCTCGATGCCGAGACCGGCGCCGGTCGGCACCTGCACCTTGCCCCGGTGCTGCACGATGGGCTCGCGCGACAGGTGGTCACGGAACGGGTTCTCGCACTGCTCGAACTCCAACATCGGCGGCATGGGGCGGTAGGACGGCGGCTGGTCCGGCAGGGCGGCCAGGAAGTGCAGCGTGGCGGCCACGCCGATGGCGGAACCCCAGGCGTGCGGCACGCATTCGACGCCGTGCGTGATCGCCAGCGTGGCGATCTTGCGGCACTCGCTGATGCCCCCGGCAGCGCACACGTCCGGCTGCACGATGTCC
>JAJNBO010000048.1 GCA_021156245.1 Ramlibacter sp.
GGCAGCGACCAGTTGTAGTGGATGCCGGAGATGGTCTGCATGCGCCGGCCGTAGCGGTGCGCCAGCCCCATGCGGTAGACGCTCTTGGCGCGGCCGACGTTGGAGGCGCCGTAGCGGCCGATCGGGATGGTCTCGTCGGCCGGCAGCATGCAGGGCATGCTGCTCACCCACATGAGCTCGTCGCTGAGCGCACGATACGTGAACTGGTGGACCTGCGTCAGCTCCTCCAGGCACTGTTCCACGCTGGCGTGCACGCCGGTGATCAGCTCCAGCTGCGACTCGCTGTAGTCGGTGGTGATGTGGGGGTGCGTCAGCGCGGAGCCGAGCGCGGTGGGATGCGGCGTGAGGGCCAGCGCGCCCGTGGGCGTGGCGCGCAGGCTTTCCTTCTCGATGCCACGCCGGATGCCTTGAAGCCGCGCGGGCGCCAGCGTGCTCAAGGCCTGTTGCAGGTTGCTCATGGAATCGGTCGTCTCGCCCTGGTTCTTGTCGCGTGCGAAGTTAACACCTTTGCGCAAAACCTGCTCGCCCCCGCGGCGGCAGCGGAGGCGCGGTTGTGTTAGAGGCGGCGCACTAGCCGGATCGTCCACATTAGGTCGCGCGGCCTAGGCCCGATGCGGAGAATGGCTGCAACTTCTGGAGGACAGCATGGACAGGCAAGCATTGGGCAGCACCGCCCGGCAATGGATCGCCGGCTTCGACAGCAACGCGCACCGCGCCATCGGCGCCTGGCGTGAAGGCGGCGATCGCCTCGGCGGTTTCGCCCGCGACCGCTGGGACACCGCTTTTGCGCAGGCGAAGCCCAAGCTGTCGCCCGAAACCCGGCGCAACGCCAGCCATGCGCGCGACGTCGTCTCCGGCCTGTACGCGAAGGGGATCGTGCTGGCCGCCGGCGGCGCCGAAACGGCGGTGGACACGCTGGTGGACGCCGCGCGCGCAGCCGTCGATCGCGCCCTCGCCGCGCGGCAGGCCGGCCACTGAGCGAACCGGCTGCCCGCCCCGCGCGGGTGGCAGAATGGCCGCACGACGGCGACGAGGAGAGCGGCATGACGGTCAGCGTGCACATCGACCTGGGCTACGAATTCGAGGTCAAGGCGAAGTTCGAGGAAGTCTTCGCGGTGCTCTCCGACGTGCCGCGGTCGGTCGCCCACTTCCCGAAGGTGGACAAGCTCACCGACCTCGGCGGCGGCGTCTACCAGTGGGAGATGCAGAAGGTGGGCACCGCGCAGGTGAACATCCAGACCGTCTATGCCAGCAAGTACGCGGTGGACAAGGCCAAGGGCACGGTGAAGTGGACGCCCGTCAAGGGCGTCGGCAATGCGCTGGTCGGCGGCAGCTGGAAGGTCACCGACAACAAGAGCAAGTCGACGCAGCTGGCGCTGACGATCGACGGCACGGTGGACGTCCCCGTGCCCGGCATCATGAAGATGGTGGTGGAGCCTGTCGTCGCTTCCGAATTCGAGAAGCTGGTCGACAAGTACATCGCCAACCTGATCAAGGCGTTCGGCGGAGAGGTGTAGGAACCGGACGCCCCAGGCGCCCGGTCGTCCCGCATCAGGGATTCCTGGCCACTTCCCGGTACTGCACGTCCTCGATCTCCTTTTCGAGCGTGCGGGCGCCTTCGTCGAGCACGTCGTCGGCCTCGCCGGGCAGCTGCCCCTCGGGCGACAGCTTGTCCGCCATCTCCGGCATGATCTCGGCGAAGGCCTGGGCGACCTGCTCCTCCGGCACGCCGAGGCGCTCGGCCATCTGCCGCAGTTCCTCGCGGCCGACCACCTGCTCCACCGCTTTCTCGTCGATGTCGTCGTTGGCGCCGGTGTTCACCCAGGACTGCGCCTGGCGGCCGAAGCCCTGCTGCTTGAAGCGGTCGAGGACGGCGCCCATGCCGCCGTTGCGCTGCACCCAGCGCATCGCCAGCGGCAGCAGCATCATGAGCAGGGCCGCCTGGTTGCCCCCCACGCCACGGCGCGCGGGCAGGCCCATGGGCCCGCGGCCGCCGCGCATCATCCCTCCGAGCACGCTGCCCAGGGCGATGCCGCCCAGGCCGCCGCCCAGCCCGCCCATGCCGCCGCCCAGCCCGCCGCGGGCGCCGCGCCGCATCATGGCCTGGCCGAAGAGTCCGCCGAGCACCTGTCCCAGCAATGGATTCCTGATCATTCGAAAGCTCCTGGATTTCTGGATGCTTTCAGGCTAGCGGCCCGCCGCGCCACGTGTGTAGGCGCAGGGCGTGTACGCGACAGTCAGCGGGCGGACAGGACCCGGGCCAGCCATTCGTTGAGTTCCGTGATCTCCAGCGGCGACACCGAGTGCCCCATCACGTACTCGTGCCACTCGACCGGGTAGCCCAGTGCCCGCAGCGCATCGCGCGTCGCCTCGCCGCGCTCGAACGCGACCACCTCGTCGTGCATGCCGTGCGCCAGGAAGATGGGCGTCGATTGGTTGGCCGGAGTGCGTTCCGCGGCCGTCTTGTCGGCAAGGGGGAGATAGCCGGAAAGCCCCGCGATGCCCGCGAGGCGCTCGCCATGCCGCACCCCGGCCAGCAAGGACATCGCGCAACCTTGCGAAAAGCCGGCGAGCACGATCCGCTCCGAGGGAACGCCGCGTTCGTTCTCCCTTTTCAGCAGCGCCTGCACCATGGCCATCGACCGGCGCAGCCCCGCCTCGTCCTGCGGCGCGTCGGCATCGAAACCGACGATGTCGTACCAGGCGCGCATGCGGTAGCCGCCGTTGATGGTGACGGGCAGCACCGGCGCGTGGGGAAAGATGAAACGCACGGGCCCCACGTCGTCGAGCTGCAGTTGCTCCGCGACCGGCACGAAATCGTTGCCGTCGGCGCCGAGGCCGTGCAGGATGATGAGGGTGGCGACCGGGTTGTCGCCGGATTCGGCTTCGATGATGTCCAGCATGCTTGCTCCTTGGCGCAAGCATAAACGCGCGGCGCCAGCGCCGTCCGACAAGGCAATGCACTGCCTCCCACTTGCCGGCCAGCCCTGCCGTCCGCAGCATGGGGACAGACTGAAAGGAAACCGACGATGATGAAAGTGCAAGTGAACACCAGCAACGACATCGAGAACAAGGAGGCGCTCGAAAGCTGGGCCAGTGACTACATCAACGAGCACCTCGCGCGCTTCGAGCAGGACATCACCAGCGTCGAGGTGCAGATGACGGACGAGAACCATTCCGCCAAGGGTGGCGGCGGCGACAAGCGCTGCATGATGGAAGCGCGCGTGACCGGCCGCGCGCCGATTGCCGTGACCAACTTCGCCGCCGACCAGAACCTCGCGTTCCGCGGCGCGGCCGACAAGCTGGCGCACGCGCTGGACCACGCCTTCGGCAAGCTGGACCGCCGCGAGCACCGCGTGCGCGACACGATCCGGCGAGACCCGGAAGTGCTCGACGAGGTGGTGCCGCCGCAGGCGTGACGCTGCTTCAGTAGCGGATGGGCGTGCTGTACCGCGGGTCGCGGTGCCACGCCCAGTACGTTTCCCGCAGCCGCTGCGTGACCGCACCCGGCTGACCCGAACCGATGGCGTGACCGTCCACCCGGGTGACCGGCAGCACGCCGCCGCCCGACGTGCTGAGGAAGGCCTCGTCGGCGGAGCGCAGTTCGCCGGCCGGCAAGGCGCGCATCTCGACGGGGATGCCCAGCGTCGCCGCCATCTCGATGACGGTACGCCGCGTGATGCCTTCCAGCACGCCCTCGCTGGGCGTGACCAGCGTACCCTGCCGCACCGCGAAGACGTTGAAGCCGGGCCCCTCGACCACGTTCCCCTGCGCGTCGGTGAGCAGCACGGTGTCGCCGCCGGCGTCCAGCGCGCCCAGCAGCCCCATCGTCAGGTCGTTCCAGTGGTAGTTCTTCGCCGTGGGATCCACGCTCGCCGGCGGAATGCGCTGCACGTCGCTGACGATCACATGCAGGCCGCGGGCCCGCTGCTCCTCGTTCGCGATCCACACGTAGGGCACGGCGAACGCGTAGAACTGGTTCACCGCCTGCCGCGGATCGCGGGATCCCCATGGCGGCTGGCCGCGCGTGCACAGCATCTCCACGTACGCATTGCGCAGCCCCGCGAGGCGCACGCATTCCGACAGGATCGCCGTGATCTCGGCGGGTGTGCGCCCCGGGTCCAGCCGGAAGCGCGCGCAGCTGCGCATGAAGCGCTCCAGGTGCGCATCGAGCCGGAAGAAGGATCCGTCCCAGGCCGTGACCACGTCGTACGTGGCATCGGAGCGCAGGAAGCCCCAGTCCGTGATGGGCACGGTCGCGTTCGCGATGGGCACATACGCGCCGCGCTGCCACGCGACGCCCGCGGAGAAATCGGTCGAGCTCATCGCGCACATTGTGTTCGCATCGCGTACTGGACAGTCGCCAAGCTCTGCGGTTTTCTTTGCAAGAGGGGGGCGCTGAAACACTTGTACCAACGTGTTTCCCGGTGGTGAAGCGCCACACCGCCGCATTGGCGCCCATGCGTAAATGGCGCTCCGGGTCGCGGCGTTCCGCCGAGCACGGGCAAACGAAACAAGGAGCGTATTTCCATGAACCTCGCTTTGAAGAAAACGACCTGCCGCGCGCTGGTCATCTCGGTTCTCGCGTTGTCCTTCCAGTCGGCGAACGCCGGCCTGATCGGCGCCGAACAGGCCGCCGGCGCCACGATGAGCGCGGAGCGCGCCATGGTGCTGAGCTCGCTCGACCGGGCGGAAGTCATTGCGCAGATGCAGCGCGCGGGCGTGGACCCGATCGCCGCGCGTGAACGCGTCAAGACAATGTCGGAAGCGGAAGTCCAGGCGCTCGCGCAGGACATCCAGACGGCCCCCGTCGGCGCGGACAGCGGCTGGGCGATCGTCGCGATCATCGTGATCGCGGCCCTGATCTGGTACTACGCGATCCGCAAGTAAGGCCGGATGCAGGCGCGCCAAGCGATTCTCCTGCGCTGGGCACGGCGGTTCACCCTGTGGACCGCCGTGCTCCTGCTCGTTTCCGGCTGCACGACGCTGATCCCGCAGACCGTCGGGCTGCGCACCAGCTGGCCGGCGGACGTGCCCCGGCAAGTGGAACTCACCCAGGTTCCGTTCTATCCCCAGGATGAATACCAGTGCGGGCCGGCCGCGCTGGCGATGACGATGAACACCAGCGGCGCGCGCGTCACGCCCGAAGCGCTGGTCCCCGAGGTCTGGCTGCCCGCGCGCAAAGGCAGCCTGCAGCTGGAGATGCTGGCCACGCCGCGGCGGCACGGCCTGGTGAGCTACCGGCTCGCTCCGCGCTACGCGGACCTGCTGCGCGAAGTCGGCGCGGGCAACCCGGTGCTCGTGCTGCAGGACGTCGGCATGGTGCTGCCGCAGTGGCACTACGCCGTGGTCAATGGTTTCGATTACGAGACGGGCACCCTCTTCCTGCGCTCCGGCCTGGAGAAGCGGCAGGAGATGCCCTTCAGCTATTTCGAGCGCACCTGGCTGCCTGGCGGCTACTGGGCGATGGTGGTCACCCCGCCGGACCGCATCCCCGTGACGGCCACCGAGGAGCGGTGGCTCGAAGCCTTGCTCGGGCTGGCGCGCGGCGGCAATGTGCAAGCCACGGTGCGCGGCTACCGCGCTGCGCTCGCGCGCTGGCCGGACAGCCTGCCGGCCGCGGTGGGGCTGGCCAACCACCTGCACGCCAGCGGCGCCCTCGCCGAAGCCGCCACCGTGCTGCGCACCGCGCTGCAGAAGAACCCGGAGTCCGTGATCCTGGTGAACAACCTCGCGCAGACCCTGTCCGACCAGGGCAACAACCGCGAGGCGCTGGCGGTCATCGATCGCGCCGCGGATCCGCAAAGCCCCTTCGCCTCCGAGGTCCGGGCCACGCGCCAGCTGATCGAGGAGCGGCTGCGCAGCAAGGGCGGTTGACACCCGGCGGGGTTCGGCTCCCCGCTCGCCGCCGCCCTACCCCAGCGCGCGCGTCACGCGGCCGACGAAGCCGGGCGAGCGCGCCGGGTCCAGCCAGCGCACCACCACCACCGCCTGGTGCGCCGGGTCCATCCACACGTAGTGGCCCCCGGCCCCGACCATGAACCAGCTGTCGTGCGGCGCCTCCGCGAACATGGCGCCGCCGCGATTGAGCCACACCAGCCAGCCGTAGAACGGCGCGATCGCGCAGGGCTGCTGCATCCGCGCGACCCACTCGCGCGGCACCAGCTGCCGGCCAGCGTGCAGGCCCCCATCGAGCAGCAGCTGTCCGACGCGGGCCTGGTCGCGGGCGCTGATGCTCACGCCGGCGCCCCAATGCGTCCCGCCGGGAACGGACGGCATGCGCTTGCCGTCGATGTCGACCCACGCGTCGTCGTACCCGACCCAGCGGAAGCCTTCGCCGCCGCCCAGAGGCGCCAGGATCTCCTCCACGAAAACGTCCGGCAGCGGACGCTTGAACAGGTGCAGGAGCGCCAGCGACAGCTGGTTGATGCGCACGTCGTTGTATTCCCAGTAGGCCCCGGGCGGCTGCAGCACGCGGGCTTCCCCCTTGCGACCCTGAGGCGGCTTGGGGTCGTGCGAGACGCGGCGGTTGTGCTCCACCTGGTCCGGCATGCCCAGGCAGGTGCCCTGCCACTCGCTGGTCTGCTCGAGCATGTGCGCCCACGTGATCCCGCGGTTGTGCGCGCCGTCGAAGCCGATGCCTGGCAGCGCTTCGTGGATGCGTTGTTGCGGCTGCAGCAGCCCGCGCCCGTGCGCCACGCCGGCGAGCAATGCCAGGTAGGTCTTGGCGACGCTGTACGTCAGGTCGGCGCGGTCCGGTTCGCCCCAGGACGCCGCTTCCTCGCCATGGACACGGATGACGCCCGACACGCCGCCGCGCGGGTGCACCGGGCCGCGCAGGACGTTGAAGGGTGCCGGGTCCGCATGGTGCACGCCCCAGCGCGCCGGATCCGCCTGCGGGTCGCGCGGCCAGCCGACCTCGTGGGCCTGGGCATAGGCGATGGCTTCGGTGAAATCGGTCATGCCGCCAGCATAAGGTACGCTGTCCGCATGGAGCTGAACACCGTCTTCAACGAGGGGCCCGCGGCCCCTTCCGCCACCGTCGTCCTGCTGCGGGACGCCCCGGGCGACGTCGAGGTCTTCCTGCTGCGGCGGCACGGGCAATCGGAGGTGCTGGGCGGCGCTTATGTCTTTCCGGGCGGCAAGGTCGATGCCGAGGACGTGGAATGGGCCGACCGCCTGGACGTCGCACCCGCGGAGCTGCATGCCCGGCTCGGCGAGCCGGAGCTCGCGCCCGCGCAAGCTGCCGGACTGTTCGTCACGGCGATCCGCGAGCTGTTCGAAGAGACCGGCGTGCTCCTGGCCGACGTGACGCCGCAGCAAGCCGCCGCCGCGTGGCAGGCGATGCGTGAAGGTCCGGGGTTCGATGAACTGCTCGCCCCCGCGGGGATCCGCCTCTGCGCGGGTGCCCTGCACCCGTGGTCCCGCTGGATCACCCCGACCCTCAGCAGCGTCACGCGCAAGCGCTTCGACACCCGCTTCTTCGTGGGCACGGTGCCCGCGGGGCAGGAAGCCGGGCACGACACGCACGAAGCGACCGCGAGCGTGTGGCTGCCGCCGCGCGAAGCGTTGCGCCGCTACTGGGACGGACTGATCGAGCTGGCGCCGCCGCAGATCATGAGCCTCGTGCACCTGGCGCGGCATCGCAGCGTGGCGAGCGTGCTGCAGGCGGCGTGCTCGGGTCCGCCGCCCTGCATTCGCCCGGAGCCGCGCGACGTCGAAGGCGCGCGCGTGCTCTGCTATCCGGGCGACCCGTGGCACTCGCAGGCGGCGCAGGCCCTGCCCGGTCCCACGCGGCTGACCTGGCGCAACAAGCGCTTCGAGCCGGACGCCGGGCTCTCCATCCTCCTCGGGGAATAGCGGCCCGCCCAACGCTGGCTTTCGTCGCTCCCACAGGCCGCGCTGACGCGAACCTACAGCCGCTCGCGCACCGGACCTGCGCAGCCGCCAAGCCGCCGGCACTCCAATACATCAAAGCCAGCCGGCCTCCGCGCTACGACGGCAGGGATCAGACTCTTCGCTTCCGCAGGCGAACAGCGAGAACATTGCCCAGTGGACCGGCGGGCTTCCCCCGCGGGAGCCCTTCCCGCACCTGCTGCCGTCCACCGGCAACCGCGACATGGCGGCTCCCACGCCGCCCTGCGTCCTTTGCCTACAGGGTGCATCCCTACGGCGGACCTACCCTAGACGGCAACTCACGACACACGAACAGACGCCAGGGAGAGCCCCCCGATGAGCCCGTTGATGATGCGCTTCTTCACCTTGGTCGGCATTGCCCTGGCGGCCGCCAGCATGCAGCTCAAGGCGCGCGCGGACACGGCGGGCTTCCCGGTGACCGAGGCGGTGCAGTGCGTGGACTCGCGTTCCATCTAAGGACTCCCGTGCCCTACCAGCCCTTCCCCCAGGATTCCAGCCTGCCCCGTTTCCCTTCGCGCCGGCGCAGCAAGGCCGCGACCGCCTGGTCGCTTCTGTTCAGCGCCGTGCTGCTCGGGGGCATCTTCGCATCCGACCTGCCGCAGGCGGCCGCGCCGAAGGCGGTGACGCCGCAAGTGGTGCAGAGCGTCGTGGAGCAGCAGCTGAATGCACTGGCGAGCGACGATGCCGCCCGCGCATTCGCGCTCGCCGACCCCGGGCTGCGCACCCAGTTCGGCAACGCCGAGGCCTTCCTCGCCACCGTGCGGGAGAAGTACCCGATGCTGGTGCGCCCGGCCAGCGTCCTGTTCCTGAAGCCGGAGACCGACGGCACCATCGCCATGCAGAAGGTGCGCATCACCGACGACAGCGGTGCGGCCTGGTCCCTCACCTACCTGCTGAATCGCCAGCAGGACGACCAGTGGCGCATCAGCGGCTGCGTCGTGACCGCCGAGGGCAAGCGCGTCCTCGCCTGATCTCGGGGCCCATGAAAAAAGCGCGGCAGTTGCCGCGCTTTTTCATGGGGAAGCCGCATCAGTTGCGGTCGGCCTTGGCGGTGCGGGCCGTGGAGCCGGAGGCGCTGGTATCGGCGGCCATCGAGCTGGAGCTGCCGGTGCTGCTGCCGCTGGTGCTCGGGGTACTGGAAGCGCTGGAGCCGGAGCTCATGGTGCCCGACGAGGCGGCGCCCGAGGCGGAGGTGCTGCCGGAGGTGCTGCCTTGCGCCGCGGCGCCGGCACCGCTGCCCGGCGTGCCGGTCGTGCCCATCGGCGTGTTCTGCGTGCTGCGCTGGCCGGCGCCCACGGCCGGATCGGAGGCCGGCTGCGGCGGGGTGCTTTGCGCGAACGCCAGGCTGAAGGTGGCGGCTGCTGCGGCGGCGATGACGTACTTGATGGACATGTGAGGACTCCTTGGTCTGTTTGGATTTGCTGTGAACCGGCGGCTGGTGCCGGCCGGAAGACCAAGAGTAGGCTTTGCTCGATGAGGCAACGTCGGTCCCGCGCGCAGCGTGATGTCGGACGAAGCGCGCACGCCGCGTAGCGCGGCGACGCTCAGTTGGATTCGAGCGCGTGGAACACGTTGCGCAGCGGGCGCGCCTCGGGAAGCACGTAGACCACGCTGTGCGACTTGCCCAGCACGCGCTCCACCACCTCCTGGTAGAACGCGACGGGCACCACCACGCAACCCCACGACACTCGCTTGTCCTCGGTGCCCTCGGTCCCCAGGCGATCGGCGCGCGCCTTGAAGGAGAAGCCGGGTCGCAGCCGATGGATCGCGAACGCGCTCTCGTAGTCCACCCACACCACGTGCTCGCCCTTGTCGTTCCTGCCGGGCGAGGCCTCGAAGCGCCCGGCGGGGGTCGTGCGCTCCTCGGGCGGGACGTGGCCGGTCTGGGCGCGTTCGCCGACACCGGGAACCGTATGGTCGCCGGGGGCGCTGCCCAGCAGCACGGGGGATTCGCCGGCCAGGCGGCCGGCGGCGTCGAACACATAGATGCGCGCCGCGCGCTTGTCGACGACGGCGAAGGGCTTGCCGCTCGCGTCGCCGCTGTCACGCACCCATTCGAGCACGCTGCCCGCGTCCGGCGTGACGCGCATCTTCCAGGTATCCGTCGCCGCATGCGCCGCCAGCCACGGCGCGGCAGCCATCCAGGCCGTACAAACGGCTGCGCTGCGCAGCCACCGGCGGAAGTCCAGCATCCGAGTCCCCTGTATTGCCGGGCCATGGTGGCTCAGCAAGGGC
>JAJNBO010000049.1 GCA_021156245.1 Ramlibacter sp.
CGCACCGTGATCTACGACCCCGAGCTCACGCTCAGCCTGCCGGTGGCGCTGTCGGTCACCAGCGGCATCAATGCCATCGCGCACGCGGCCGAAGGCCTGTACTCGGTCGATGGAAATCCGGTGATGGACCTCATGGCGGCGGAAGGCATCGCAGCCCTCGGCCGCGCGCTGCCCGCGATCCGCGCCGATTCCGCCGACCTGGAGGCCCGCAGCCACGCGCTGTACGGAGCGTGGCGTTGCGGTGTCGTGCTGGGCAACGTCGGCATGGCGCTGCACCACAAGCTGTGCCATACGCTGGGGGGCAGCTTCAACCTTCCGCATGCGCAGACGCACACCATCGTTTTGCCGCATGCGCTGGCATACAACGCCCAGGCCGCGCCCGGCGCCATGGAGCGCATCGCCCGCGCGCTCGGCGGCGCCAGCGCGGCGCGATCGGTGTTCGACCTCGCCCGCGACAACGGCGCGCCGGTGGCCTTGCGCGAGATCGGAATGCAGGCCAACGACCTGGAGCGCGCCTGCGACATCGCGCTGCAGAACCAGTATCCGAATCCGCGGCCGCTCGAGCGCGCGGCGATCCGGCAATTGTTGCAGGACGCTTACGAAGGCGTGCGGCCCGCTTAGGCGTGCGCCCCATGGCGCAAACCCTGAGAATCTGCCTCAGCCGGCGCAGCTATGCTCGCGGTGCTTTCGAACGACCGTTCTTTTCCAGCAGGACCCCCCGATGAAACACACCAGAAGACTCCACCTGGCCGTCCTGGCCTCCTTGACCGCAGCGCTGATCACGGCCTGCGGCGGCGCATTCACCAGCAAGGTCGACTTCGACCGCGTCGTGGTCGCCGGCGACAGCCTCGCCGACGCCGGGACCTTCGGACTGAAGTTCACCGTGCAGAACTCGGCGGCGCCCGCCGCCGGCTTCCCGATCTGGCCGGAGATCGTGGCCGACGAGTACGACGCCGGCGGCCAGTGCAACTACTACACGTCCAACGGCGCGACCTTCGTGCCGAACGCCACCGCCGGCTGCACCAACTACGCCATCGGCGGCGCGCGCATCGTCAACCCGGCGGCGCAAGGCGGCAACACCAGCCCGCTGTCCATCCCCACGCAACTGGCCGTCGCAGCGGCGGAAGAGGGTCCCTACTCCAAGACGGACCTGGTGCTCGTCGATGGCGGCGGCAATGACGCCGCCGACCTGGCCACGGCCTTCCTCCAGGCGACCGACCCCGCCGGCGTCACGGCCTATCGCGCCTTCCTGTTGCAGCAGATTCCGGCGGCCACGCTCGACCCCATCCTGGCCCAGGCCGATGGTCCGGTGGTGGCAGGCGGTCTGTACATGCGCACGCTGGCGGACACCTACTACGACGCGATCCGCACGCACGTGCTCGGCCGCGGCGCGAGCCACGTCGCGGTGCTGAACATGCCCGACATAACGCTGACGCCGCGCTTCCGCGCGGTGCTGGCGCAGATCGAGCAGGCCAACGGAGCGGCCGCCGCCGCCCAGGTGCAAGGCCTCATCCGGCAGTGGATCGGCGCATTCAACACACGCCTGGACGACCGGATCGGCAACGACAGCCGCGTGGCCCTGGTCGACTTCAACGCGGACTTCACCGACGAAGTGCAGAACCCGGCGAAGTACGGCGTGACCAACGCCACCCAGTCGGCTTGCGAGGTCGCCGGCATTCCCGCCATCCAGGCTTGCTCGAGCGCCGCGCTTGATGCCAACCCGCCCGCAGGCGCGCGCGCCGGCTGGTGGCAGACCTGGGCGTTCTCCGACAGCTTCCATCCGACGCCGCTGGGCCATCGGCTGCTGGCGGACAGCGTGTTCCGCGCGCTGGACGCGGCGGGCTGGTTGTAAGGAAGTGGTGGTGCCGGGGTTCGCGTTGCGAAACCCGGCCTACGCAAGCACTGTGGGCCGGGTGGCCCGCAGGGCACCCCCGGCGTCACGCGCTACGCAACGCCCAGCATCGCCCGGCCCACGGATTCCGCCACTTCGATCCCGTCGACCCCGGCGGACATGATCCCGCCCGCATAGCCGGCACCTTCGCCGGCCGGGTAGAGGCCCCGCACGTTCAGGCTCTCGTGCGTGCGATTGCGCGTGATGCGCAGCGGCGACGAAGTGCGTGTCTCCACGCCGGTCAGCACCGCGTCCGGCATCGAGAACCCAGCGATCTGCCGCTCGAACGCAGGCAGCGCCTCGCGGATCGCCTCCAGCACGTACACCGGCAGGCTCTCGCTGCCGGCCGCCGCCAGGTCCGTCATCTTCACGCCCGGCTTGTACGAGGGCAGCACGCCGCCCAGCGCGGTGCTGCGCTGCTTGCGGATGAAGTCGCCCACCAGCTGGCCCGGCGCGACGTAGCCGCCGCCGCCGAGCTCGTAGGCGCGCGATTCCCAGAAGCGCTGGAAGGCCATGCCGTCGAGCGGGCTCACCGGGCCTTCCGACAAGCCGTCCTGCCGGTAGTCCTGCGGCGAGATGCCGACGACGATGCCCGCGTTCGCGTTGCGCTCGTTGCGCGAGTACTGGCTCATGCCGTTGGTGACGACGCGCTCCGGCTCCGAAGTGGCCGCCACGACCGTGCCCCCCGGGCACATGCAGAAGCTGTAGACGCTGCGGCCGTTCTTCGCGTGGTGCACCAGCTTGTAGTCGGCCGCGCCGAGGATCTCGTTGCCGGCGTTGGACCCGAAGCGGGCGCGGTCGATCACGCCCTGCGGGTGCTCGATGCGGAAGCCCACCGAGAAAGGCTTCGCCTCCATGAACACGCCGCGCTCGTGCAGCATGCGGAAGGTGTCGCGCGCGCTGTGGCCCAGGGCCAGCACCACGTGGTCGGCGCGCAGTTGCTCCCCCGAAGCCAGCGTCACGCCGCGCAGCGCGTAGCCTTCGCCTTGCGGCTCCAGGTGCACGTCGGTCACCTGTTCGCCGAAGCGGATCTCGCCGCCCAGCGCCTCGATGTCCGCGCGCATCTTCTCCACCATGCTCACCAGGCGGAAGGTGCCGATGTGGGGCTTGCTGACGAAGAGAATCTCCTCCGGCGCACCGGCCTTGACGAACTCGTCCAGCACCTTGCGCGTGAGGTAGCGCGGGTCGCTGATCTGGCTCCACAGCTTGCCGTCGCTGAAGGTGCCGGCGCCGCCCTCACCGAACTGCACGTTCGAGTCGGGGTTCAGCACGCCCTTGCGCCAGAGGCCCCAGGTGTCCTGCGTGCGCTCGCGCACCTGCTTGCCGCGTTCCAGCACGATCGGCCGCAGCCCCATCTGCGCCAGCACCAGCGCCGCGAAGATCCCGCAGGGCCCGAAGCCGACGACGATCGGCCGTGGCCGGCCTTGCGCGTGGAAGTCGGCGGGCGCATGGCCGACGAAGCGGTACTGCATGTCCGGCGAAGGCCGCACGTGCGGATCGCCTTGCTTCGCGGCCAGCACCGCGGCTTCGTCGCGCACCTGCACGTCCACCGAGTAGATCAGGACGATCGCCGTCTTCTTGCGGGCGTCGTAGGCGCGCTTGAAGATGCTGAACGCGAGGAGGTCGGCGTCCGCGATGCCGAGCTTGCGTGCGATCGCGGGGCGCAGGGCGTCCTCCGCGTGGTCCAGCGGCAGGCGCAGTTCGGTCAGTCTCAGCATCGCGTGCGATTTTCGGGGAGCGCAATGCAAATCGCCGCCCTCGGGCGGCGATTGGCCGGCGAACCGTGGCTCAGCCGCCCTTGTGGGGGCGCTTGCCGGGGTTCTTCTTGCTGCGCGTGTGCTTGCCACGCTCCAGGCTGACCTTCTGGCCGTGGCCGGCGGTCAGGGTGACGCCCTTGGGCGCGGGGGCCTTCGGGGTGGCGCGGCGGTCCGCTTCGGTGACGATCTTGTTGCCCATGGAGGCTCCGTGGAGGTTTGTAACTGGGGGATGAACCCTCGATTATCCCTCACCGCGGGATTCGGGGCCGGCGAGCCATTCCAGCACCCCTTGCGCGGCGGCGCGGCCCGTGGCGAAACAGGCCGTCAGCAGGTAGCCGCCGGTGGGCGCTTCCCAGTCCAGCATCTCGCCGGCGACGAACACGCCGGGCGCCGCCCGCAGCATGAAGCGCGCGTCGATGGCGGCGAAAGCCACGCCTCCCGCGGTGCTGATCGCCTCGTCGATGGGGCGCGGCCGCGCCAGCACCAGGGGCAACCGCTTGATCGATCGCGCCAGCGTGCGCGGATCATCGAGCTGCTCCTTCGTGAGCAGCTCGTGCAGCAAGGTCATCTTCGCTCCGTGGATGCCGAGGCGGCTCTTCAGGTGGGTGGACAGGCTGCGGGGTCCGCGCGGCCGGGAGACCTCCGCCAGCACCTGCTCGTCGCCATGCTGCGGCAGCAGGTCCAGCAGCCAGGTCGCCTGGCCGGCCGCGGCGATCTCGTCGCGCAAGCGCGCACTGAAGGCATAGACCAGGCTGCCTTCCACGCCACTGTCGGTCAGGACGAACTCGCCCTGCTGGCGGCCGGCGCCGTCGGCGTAGCTCGCGGCCACGGGCTTGAGCGGCTGGCCCGCAAAGCGCTGGCGCAGGTGCTCGCTCCAGCCAGGGCGGCCCGCGCCGGTCGGCGCCACGTCGAAACCGCAGTTCGATGGTTTCAGCGGCGCGACCTCGACGCCGCGCTCCTGCAGCCAGGCCACCCACGCGCCGTCGGAGCCGAGCCGCTTCCAGCTCGCACCGCCGAGGGCGAGAACCGTCGCATCCGCGAGGTGCTTGGTTTCGCCAGCGGGCGTGCTGAAGCGCAGCGCGCCATCGTCCCTCCACCCTGTCCAGCGATGCCGCGCGTGGAAGCGTACTCCGGCTTCCCGCAGCCGCTGCAGCCACGCGCGCAGCAGGGGGGCGGCTTTCATGTCCGTGGGGAACACGCGGCCGGAGGTGCCGACGAAAGTTTCGATGCCGAGCCCGGCGGCCCACTCGCGCACGGGAGTGCCGTCGAAGGCGCGTACGGTGGCGCGCAGCGAGTCGGCGCGCTCACCGTAACGCTGCAGCAGCGCTTCGGTCGGTTCGGAGTGCGTGAGGTTCAGGCCGCCACGGCCGGCCAGCAGGAACTTGCGACCGACCGAGGGCATGGCGTCGAACACGTCGACCTGCACGCCCCGCAGCGCCAGGACCTCGGCCGCCATCAGCCCGGCGGGGCCGCCGCCGACGATGGCAACGCGAGAGGAAGAGGAGGATGACGGCATGCGGGAGACCTGGGCGGGTATTGTGCTTGCACTAGCATTGCGGCCATGCAACTGGACCGCTTGGAGCCGGAGCTGAACGAAGCGAAGCCTGGCGATCCGCGCGACACGACGTCTCCACGCGCGATGCTTCGCACATCGAGAGGCTCGTGCTCGGGAACGCGCTGACCCCGGCATCCCGCGAACCGCCCACCGCCTGGCCGTGGAACTCTCGTCGCAAGCGACAAGCGCAGCCGAACGCGCGCTAGACCCTGCGCATCAACACGAAGGCGATCACCCCGAGCGGCACGGCGAGCGCGGCAAACCCCGCCTGGTAGCTGCCGAACAGTCCCGACACCGCGCCGAACAACGGCGGCCCGAGCACCACGCCGAGGAAGGTGATCGCCAGCGTGCCGCCGGTGGCCAACCCCGCCATGCCGGCGGGCGCCTGCCGCGCCACCTCCGCCAGGTACACACCGTTCCACCCGATGGCGGAAGCCCCGAAGACGACGAGCACGGCCAGCACGACCACGGCAGGCAGCACAGGTTGCAACAAGGCCGTCGCCACGGACGACAGCGCCATCAGCATGGCCAGCAGCGCCAGCATGCGCCGAGCGCCGAACCAGCGGTCCGCCACGTAGCCCCAGAACACGCGCCCGACGACGGCGCCCACTTGCGAAGCCGACAGCATGAAGCCGGCGGTCACGAGTCCGTACGCCAGGTTGTCCGTCAGGTAGGTGACGAGGTAGGTCGTGAGCGAGAGCTGCGCGATGGAGAACACGAAGGAGCAGCTGGCCAGCATGCGCAGCGCCGGATGCGCCAGCACCATGCGCACCGGCTCCAGGAAGTTGCCGATGCGCACGGGCCGCGTGGGGTCGCGGTCCGCATCGAACTCGGTGCGCAGCGATTGCGCGATGGCCGCGCACAGCAGGTTCGCCGCGGCGACCGCAAGCAGCGCCTGCTGCCAGCCCGCGAGCAGCTCCAGCCCGGGGACGATGGCGCCGGCCAGCGCGCCGCCCAGCGGAACGCCCGTCTGCTTGACGGAGAACACCAGCGACATGCGATGCGCGGGCGTGGTGCGCGCGAGCAGGTGCGAGCTGGCCGGCGTGACCGGCCCGTAGCCGAGGCCGACGACCAGCGCACCGAGCGCCATCACGGGAACGAGCGGCACCGCGCACAGCGCCAGGCCCAGCGCGCAGAGCAGCAAGCCGATCTGGCTGACGCGGATGCTGCCGTAGCGCGCCACCAGCGCCCCCGACGCGAGGCTGGCGCCCATCGCCCCGATGTACGCGACCGCGATGTACAGCCCGATGTAGGTGGCGGAGATGCCGACGGATGCAGCCACCCTCGGGGCCATGGAGGGCAAGGTGAGGAGCGCCATCGCGACCATCGCCTGGATGGCGAGGGTGATGGCAAGCGGCGCCCAGCTGTTCATCGCGATGGAAGGGCGCGCGGCCAGGGGCGCGCGAGCGTCAGTGCTGCGTGCCCCAGAAGTTCTCGATCGCGCGTTGCGCGTCGCGGATCGCGTCGGCCTCCAGCTTCCTGCTGCCCCAGCGCGGCTTGTCCAGGTACTGCGGAAGGGCGCTCACGCGCTTGACGACTTTGCCTTCGAGGCGAATGGTGTAGTTCCCGTGCCGGTCGGCTTCGATGTGATAGGTCGGGCCGGCGCCGTCGCCGACCGTGTACTCGGTCTTCATCCCCCGATTCTCGCCGACCCGGCGTCCTCCCGATTTTCCTGGCCGCTGGCGAGCCGCAGCACCTCTGCCGCAGAGGCGTCGTCCGGGCCGCGCCAGGCCACGATCTGGTCGGGCCGCACCAGGGCCAGGGGTGCCGCGTAAAGATCCCTCAACGCCGGCGCGTCGTGGCGTACGACACACAGGTCCAGGCCGAGCGCCGACGCCGCGTCCTCGAATCCGCGCGTGTCCGGTGGCTGCGGCTCGAGGGCCAGCAGCGTCCATTCGCGATGGAAGGTGTCGAACAGCGAACGGCCATCCTCCAGCCACGCGTGCGGCGGCCTGCCGCCCGGGCAGGCGGAGGGGACATAGGTGTTGGCGGTGTCGGGCGGCGGCTGCGTGCCATCCGGAACGATGACGGGCGAGGCGTCGTAGCGGCCGCCGAACGTGACGCCCGGGATGTTGAATTCCAGCCGCACGTGCGCGCCGAGGTGCGCGGCAGCCTCGCTGCGCGCTGCGTCGCCGCCGCCGCCGGTTTCCTCCAATGCGGGACGGGCCGGGTACAGCCCCACGGAGTCCGCGAACTGGCGCGCGTACGCCGTGTTGCGCTCCGCCAGCGGCCTGCGTTCCGCTTCATAGCTTTCCAGCAGGCGGGCTCCACCGCTTCCGCGCAGCACGCTCGCCAGCTTCCAACCCAGGTTCACCGCGTCCTCGACGGCCGTGTTGTAGCCGAGCCCGCCGGTAGGCGTGAACAGGTGCGCGGCGTCGCCGGCGATGAATACGTTGCCTCGGCGAAAGGACTGCGCCACCAGCGAGTGGCCGGCGGTCCAGGTGCCGCAGGACAGCACGTCGACGGGGATGTCCGTGCCGAGGGCCTGTGCGAACACGCCCCGCGCATCGGTGTCGGTCCAGGCATTCGCGTCCTCCCCTTCGTGCACCGCGGCATGGAAAGCGAATTCGGAGCGCCCGTCCACCGACGCCATGAAGGCGCGCCGTTGCGCATTCACCGCCACGTACATCCAGGCGCGGGCGTGCGGAAAGACGCGGTAGAAGTCAGGCGCGCGCAGGTAGGCGGCGAACATCTGGCCGCCCATGAAGTCGCGCCGCACGCCCGTGCCACCGCCCCACGCGATGCCCAGGGCCTGGCGCACGAGGCTGCGCGCGCCGTCCGCGCCGACGAGGAAGCGTGCCCGGACCCTGACGGGTTCGCTCCCTTGCACCACCGCATCCACATGCGTCCCTTGGTCCTTGAAGTCCGCGAGCCGCCACCCGTACCGCAAGTCAATGCTGTCGCACGCCTCGGCATGCCTGCGCAGGATGGCTTCGACGAACTTCTGCGACACGCGGTGCGGCAACTCCGCCGCGCTCCAGGAGCCGCCCATGCCGCGCACGTTGCGCACGGCCTCCGCCGCGGTGGGCAGCGCCAGCCGCGCCAGTTCCCAACCCGTGAAGCGCGTGAAGTAGGCGATGTCGGTGGGATGGTCCGGCGGCAGGCCCTGCGCGCGCACTTCGTCGGCGAACCCGAGGCGGCGAAAGTGCTCCATGGTGCGCGCCTGCGTGGCGTTGGCCTGCGGATTGAAGGCGGTGCCGGGCTTGGGGTCCACGAGCAGCGCGCGGATGCCGCGCCGGCCGAGCTCGATCGCCAGCATCAGCCCGCAAGGGCCGCCACCGGCGATGAGGACGTCCGTGGTCAGGAGCCGAACCGCGTGGTCCACTTGCGCTCGTACTCCATGTGGTCGAAATGTTCGGCGATGAAATCGATGAAGGTGCGGACCTTGGCGCTCAGGTGCTTGCGGCTCGGGTAGGCCAGGTTCACCGTCAGGCGCGGCAGGTCCCACGCATCGAGCACCGGCACGAGGCGGCCCGCGACGATGTCGTCGTAGAGGATGTAGGTCGGCTGCACCAGGATGCCCAGCCCCTCCAGCGCCGCCGCGCGCAGCACCTGGCCGTCGTTGGACTCGAGCACGCCCTTGATGTTGACCGCCGTCGTTTCCCCGTCCCGCGTGAAGCGCAACTCGCGCGGGTTGTTGGCGTGGGTGTAGACCAGCAGCGCATGCCGCGCGAGGTCCTGCAGGTCGCGCGGCGTGCCGGCGCGCCCCAGGTAGCCGGGCGAGGCGGCGAGGATGCGCCGCGTCTCGGCCAACCGCCGGATGGTGATGTTGGAGTCCGGCTCGAACTCGCGCGTGCGGATCGCCACGTCGATGTTGTTGTCGATCAGGTCCAGGTAGCGGTTGGCCGTCTCGACGTGCACCGTCACGTCCGGATAGCGCCGCGTGAATTCCGGCAGCAGCGGCGCGATGTGCTGCATGGAGAAGGACAGCGACGCGGTGATGCGCAGCGTCCCGGCGGGCTTGAGCGTGGTAGCGTTGACCGCCGACTCGGCATCGTGCAGTTCCGCCAGGATCGCCTTGCTGCGCCGCAGGAACTCCTGTCCGGTCTCGGTGAGGTACAGCCGGCGCGTGTTGCGCTCCACCAGGCGGGCCCCCAGGCGCTCCTCCAGGGCCGAGAGATGCCGGCTGGCGGCCGCGTTGGACAGGCCCAGTTCCTCGGCGGCGCGGCTCAGGCTGCCGGTCTCGGCCACCTGCACGAACAAAGCCATCTCGGTCCAGCGGTCCAACGTCTTGTCTCCTGTCGGGATTATTGCGCCCCGGCCGCGCCATTGATTCACCGTGCGGAAAACTCATTTGCCGGCCGGCGCTTTCGCAAATGCGATCGGGGTCCTAGAGTCGGCCCATGCGCAACCTCCAGGGAGAAGGCGTTTGATCCGCCACATCGTGATGTGGAACGTGCGCGGCGCCAGCCGCGACGAGAAGCTGGGCAACATCGAGCGGCTGAAGGCCAGCTTCCACAGCCTGCGCGGGCGCATCCCCGGCCTCCTGCACCTGGAGGTGGGCGTGGACACCAGCGGCGTCGACTACGCGTGCGACGTGGTGCTGGTGAGCGACTTCGCGTCGCAGGCGGCGCTCGACGCGTATGCCGTGCATCCGGAACACCTGCGCGTGAAGGCCGAGATCGGCGACATGCGCATCGCCCGCCACCAGGTGGACTACGCCGCAGCGAAGGACTGACATGCCGACCCTCATCCGCGGCGCCACCGTGATCACCATGGACCGGCAGGGCGACCTGCCGCAGGCCGACATCCTGGTCAGCGCGGACCGCATCGTCGACGTCGCCCCGGCCATCACCGCCGACGGCGTGGAGATCGTGGACGCCACGGGCTGCATCGTCATCCCGGGCCTGGTCAACGCCCACATGCACACCTGGCAGACGGCGCTGCGCGGCGTGGCCGCCAACTGGACGCTGCTGGAGTAC